>SVDG01000056.1:0-4837 GCA_015057875.1 Lachnospiraceae bacterium
TAAATTCAATAGGAAGGTTAAGCTCATTATTTATAAGTTCAGCCGTCATCCTGGCCCTTAAAAGGTCACTGGAGATAATTTTATCTATTTTTTTTGTTTTTAAAAATTTGCCAAGGTTTTTAGCCTGACTTATTCCTTTTTCGTTTATGGGGCAGTCATACCAGCCATAACATATATTATTAACATTACATTCAGTTTCGCCGTGTCTGACGATATATATTTTCATATAAACACCCTGCTTTCGTATGGAAATACATACTTTTCCATAATAAATATAATAAAATAAAATAGCCTTTTTTACAAGGCTATTCATAATTATTAAGTGTTATTTAAATTATATATTTATTATTTTCATCTGGCAGTTAGACATTGCTGTAAGGGCTGTTTTATGACTATCTTCTGTAACGCCGGCACAGCATGTGGCATCAATAACGATAGTAGCTTCAGGAAGATAAGCCTGGGCAAGGAAAGCGTTTGAGATAACACAGATGTCTGTGCATAAGCCTACAACGTGCACTTCATCTATTTTGTTAAGCTTATCAAGATAAAGAAGAAAATCGGCAAGACGCTTTGAACCAAAGGTTATTTTATCGAACACAGGGGAGTCGTTTTCTATCTGAAGTGCTTTTATCCTGCTTTCTATCTCCCATCCTTCGGTACCTTCTGTGCAATGCATTATAGGAAGGAGTTTACCCTCTCTTGTAGACATATAGTTATCATAATGAGTATCTCTTGTGTATGCGATTTTACCGTCAAAATTTATGATTTTTTTAATTACATTTTCTACTATAGCCTCTGCCATCTTGCTTCCGAGAGAACCTGATATAAAGTCATTTTGCATATCAACAACTACAAGTACTTTGTTCATTATAGTCACCTCTTTTATAGTAAAAAAGAGGTATATTTCTATACCTCTTTAATTCATTATTCAGCGTCAACTTTAGCCATGTGTGATAATACACGAAGAAGCTGTAAAGTGAAGCCCCATTCATTATCATACCAGCTTATAAGTTTTACAAAATTATCATTTAAAGCAATACCTGCCTGTGCATCAAAAATGCTTGTAACAGATTCGCCCATAAAGTCTGATGATACAAGGGGTTCTTCTGTGTAGCCTAAAATACCTTTAAGCTCCCCTTCTGAAGCAGCTTTTACTGCAGCTTTGATCTCTTCATAAGTTGCAGCTTTTTCAAGTCTGCATGTTAAGTCTACAACTGAAACATTTATAGTAGGTACACGTAAGCTCATACCTGTAAGTTTACCGTTAAGTGCAGGAATTACTTTGCCTACAGCTTTTGCAGCACCTGTTGTTGAGGGGATTATATTGGCGGAAGCGGCGCGTCCAAGTCTCCATTTTTTTCTAGAAGATGCATCTACAGTTTTCTGAGATGCTGTAGTAGAATGAACGGTTGTCATAAGACCTTCAACTATACCGAAATTGTCGTTGATTACCTTTGCTAAAGGTGCAAGACAGTTTGTTGTGCATGAAGCAGAAGAAACAACAGTAAGGTCTTTTGTATATGTATCGTGGTTTACACCGTATACGAACATAGGGGCATCATCTGAAGGTGCACTGATAATTACTTTTTTTGCACCACCTGTAAGATGAGCTGATGCGTTGTCTATTTTTTTGAATTTGCCTGTTGCTTCTATAACATATTCAACGCCTGAATCGCTCCAGGGAATGTTCTTGGGTTCATCCTCGCTGTAAACAGTAATGGGTTTACCGTTAACTACAAGTTTATCACCTTCAACCTTTACCTCACCGTCAAATCTTCCCTGTGCTGAGTCATATTTAAACATATATGCCATATATTCAAGATCAGCGTTGCGGTAGTTGATTGCAACAACATCCAAATCCTCAAATTCAAGAGAAGCCCTTAATGCGAGTCTTCCGATCCTTCCGAATCCGTTAATACCAATTTTTGCCATAATATCCTCCCTCGGCCTTTCTTTTTTGTGCCGCATATATAGCGGCACGATTTAAAATACATACCTTAATCGGCGAAATAATACATCCTTTGTCATTATACTTCTTTTTTAACAAGATTTACAATAGAAAAAGCTAATAAAACTGCACTAACTGCAACAGCAACACTACATAAAACGAGCTGTGTTATCCTCATAGTAGACCTCCTCTTTAGCTTGTTATTTGAAATAGTTTATACCTGATAAGAAAATCTGCTGATCCTTGTTTCCGGGTATATTCTTGTAAAGTGAATTACCGATTCTCTCTGAATGGCCCATTTTACCTAATACCCTTCCGTCAGGGCTTGTGATACCTTCTATAGCGAAAACGGATCCGTTGGGGTTGAAACGTATGTCATAGGAAGCATTTCCTGAATGATCAACATATTGAGTTGCAACCTGTCCATTTGCGATAAGCTTTCTTACTACTTCATCGTTGGCTACAAATCTTCCCTCGCCGTGTGATACAGGGATAGTGTAAATATCTCCTGTGTTAGTTCCCCATAACCAGGGTGATTTGTTTGAAACTATTTTTGTATCTACCATACAGGATACGTGACGGCCAATTTTATTGAATGTAAGTGTGGGGCTGTCGCAATCCATGTCTGTAATTTCACCATAAGGAACAAGACCGAGTTTTATAAGTGCCTGGAAACCGTTGCAGATACCAAGCATAAGGCCATCCTTATTTTTAAGAAGCTCGTGAACCGCATCCTTGATGTAAGGGTTGCGGAAAACAGCTGCTATAAATTTACCTGAACCTTCGGGTTCGTCACCAGCAGAGAAGCCGCCGGGAAGCATAACTATCTGTGAATTTCTTATGTTTTTCTCCATAAGTCTGATAGTTTCATCAAGTGAGCTTACGTTAAGGTTTTTCATGACCTGAACAGTTACCTCGCCGCCTGCAAGCTCGAATGCTTTCTTTGTATCATACTCACAGTTTGTGCCTGGGAATACGGGAATAAATACCCTGGGCTTAGCGAGTTTGATAGCAGGTTTTGCAAATTCGATATTTTTATATTCTTCAATAGCGGGAGAATCATCTCTTCCTGCATAAGCTTCTGTAGCGAAAACGCCTTCAAGAGGTTTTTTCCATGCTTCAAGAAGGTCTTTGATTTCTAAATAAACGCCCTCTTCAAATACAAGTTTAGGCTCTGCGATAGTTTTGCCAAGGATAGTTGCATCAAGATCCATAAAATCAAGCACCTTAACGCCTGAAAGTTCAAGAACAAATGAGCCGAAATCAGCATCAAACATATCGTAGCCTAAAACATCGCTGTAGAACTCAATACCGATCGAGTTACCAAATGTCATTTTTGTAACAGCTTCTGCAATACCGCCCTCTTTAACAACGGAAGCAGAAACGCATGTTTTTTCTTCTATAAGTTTTGTTACAAAGCTATAAAGTTTTTTAAGGTATTCATAATCGGGAATACCAAATTTATCCTTTTTAACGGGCATATAAACAACTGTGCTGTCAACTGCTTTAAACTCAGGTGAAATGATGTTTTCTGTGTGAGCAGGAGCAACAGCGAAAGAAATAAGTGTGGGAGGAACGCTTATATCCATAAATGTTCCTGACATACTGTCTTTTCCGCCGATGGCAGCTGTACCCATCGCCATCTGTGCAACAAATCCGCCTAAAAGAGCTGCAAAGGGTTTGCCCCATTTTTCGGGAGAAGTTCCGAGTTTTTCAAAGTATTCCTGGAATGAAAGCCTTGCATCCTGGTATTTTCCGCCTGTAGCAACGATTTTTGAAAGTGACTCAGTTACAGCGTATGAAGCACCGTGGAAAGGACTCCATTTTGAAATTTTAGGGCTGTAGCCGTAAGACATGATCGTTGCTGTTGTTGTATCCCCTTTTTCGAGAGGGATCTTTGCAGCCATAGCCTCTGCGGGAGTAAGCTGATTCTTTCCGCCGAAAGGCATAAGGACTGTGTTTGCTCCAATCGTTGAGTCAAATCTTTCAACAAGACCTTTCTGACACGCCATATTAAGACCCTGGATGCTTTCATACCAGCAGTCGATAAATTCTTTATCTGATTTTTCTTCTTCAACAGTACCTTCAGGCATTTTTACAAAAATATCTGTTTTCTGTTTAACGCCGTTTGTATCAAGGAAATCTCTTGAAATATCAACGATAGTATCGCCTCTCCAGTACATACGGAGTCTTCTGTCATCTGTAACAGTTGCTACTATTGTTGCCTCAAGGTTTTCTTCTTCTGCATATTTAATAAATCTTTCTGCATCAGCCTTATCAACAACAACTGCCATTCTTTCCTGGCTTTCGCTTATTGCAAGCTCTGTTCCGTCGAGACCGTCATATTTTTTAGGTACCATATCAAGGTTTATTTCAAGACCGTCAGCAAGCTCGCCTATAGCAACTGAAACGCCGCCGGCACCGAAGTCATTACAGCGTTTGATAAGCTTGCTTACCTCGGGATTCCTGAAAAGTCGCTGAATCTTTCTTTCTGTAGGAGGATTACCTTTCTGCACCTCTGCACCGCACTCTGTTATAGATTCAAGAGTATGAGCCTTTGATGAGCCTGTTGCACCGCCGCAGCCATCTCGTCCTGTTCTTCCGCCTGTAAGGATTATTACATCACCGGCTTCGGGACGTTTTCTGATTACGTTTTCTTTCTTATTGGCGGCAATTACTGCACCAACTTCCATTCTTTTTGCAACGAAGCCTTCGTCATAAACCTCGCTTACCTGTCCTGTTGCAAGACCTATCTGGTTGCCATATGAGCTGTAGCCTCTTGCAGCTTCTGTTGTGATCTTTCTCTGAGGAAGTTTTCCGGGTATAGTTTCGCTTACGGGTGTTGTAGGGTCAGCAGAACCTGTTACACGCATAGCCTGGTATACATAG
>SVDG01000056.1:4847-10676 GCA_015057875.1 Lachnospiraceae bacterium
TAGCTTCTTCCTGAAAGAGGGTCACGGATGGCACCGCCAAGACATGTTGCAGCACCGCCAAAGGGCTCGATTTCAGTAGGATGATTATGTGTTTCGTTTTTGAACATAATGAGCCAGGGCTCTTTTTTGCCATCTATTTCTGCATCAACTACTATTGAGCATGCATTTATTTCTTCTGATTCATCAAGATTATCAAGTATACCTTTAGCCTTTAAAGCTTTCATGCCCATAACAGCTATATCCATAAGGCAGATATCCTTCTGTCTGTCTTTATAAACGTCTTTACGCTCATTAAGATATAAATTATAGGCATCCTCTATCATGGGCTTATAGAAACCGTCTTCGATATCAACATTTTCGATCATTGTCTGGAATGTTGTGTGTCTGCAGTGGTCAGACCAGTATGTATCGATAACCTTGATTTCTGTCATTGTAGGATTACGTTTTTCAGTATCACGGAAATAATCGCGGCAGAAAAGCATATCCTCTTTGCTCATTGCAGTATCAAGACCTGCTTTTGCCTCTTCCATTTCAGCGTCTGTCATTGTAATAAAGCCTTCGAATTCTTTAACCTTTTCGGGTGTTCCTAAAACAGTAGTAAGTGTTTCGGGTTTAGAAAGCTCAGCCTCTCTTGAATCTACGGGATTTATACAATAATTTTTGATTTTTTCGATATCTTCTGTTTTTATACCGCCTGAAACAACATATACTTTTGCAACAGCTATTTCTGCAGTATCTGTCTGTGTAATAAGCTGAACGCACTGCATAGCAGAGTCGGCCCTCTGGTCATACTGACCGGGAAGGTATTCTACTGCAAAAACAGCGTCATCCTCATTTTTTTCAAAATCCTCTTCATAGATATAGTCTACAGGGGGTTCAGAGAATATGGTTACTTTGGCAGCTTCGTAGGATTCATCAGAAATTCCGCATACGTCATATCTGATAAGGATGCGAAGTCCAGTTAAACCTTCAACGGAAAGATTTGTGCGTATATCTTCAAAAAGATGGTTAGCCTCAACATCAAATCCGGGCTTTTTCTCAACATAAATTCTTCTTACTCTGTTCATGTTCATTCTCCCTTACCAATTTGGCTAAAAAAGTATATTATTATGATTATTTTAACACAATTGCACTTAAAGGTAAATTTATTTATAAATTTTACTTCATAAAAATTCATTAAAAATTTTGGCTTTTTTAGAGGTTTTATTGACAAGCTTTAAATAATTTGGCATAATCACACAAAAATATTTTATAATGAGGTATTTGTATGTTCTTTTTTGCAATAATGGGCATAAATGATGAGATCAAACAGCTTCCCTTTCATAAAAATACAGTATGTAATAATTGCGGAAGATATGGGAGCCTTGACGGATTTATGACATGCAGTGTGTTTTCGGTATTTTTTATACCTATCATACGTTTTTCAAAAAAATATTATCTTAAGGCAAGCTGCTGCGGAACAGTTTTTGAAGTTGATAAAAAAAAAGGAAGAAAAATGGAGTATGGTGAACAGGTTGATTTTAATGATAGTGAGCTTAAAGCATCTTATTCTTACCATAATTCATCTTACTGCCCTGCCTGCGGATATCCTATAAGTTATGGCCATAACTATTGCCCCAGATGCGGAAGGAAAGCATAAAGGCTCTGTATTATAAAATACAGAGCCTTTATTTATTGTTTCTTAATCTGTCAAGCTTATCTTTTATTTTCTTTTCTACACCGTTTTCGGTTGGCTCATAATAAACAGTGCCAATAAGCTCATCGGGCAGATATTGCTGTTTTACATAGTGTCCGGGATAATCATGGGCATATTTATAACCATTTCCATTTCCAAGGCTTTCTGCGCCATTATAGTGGGCATCTTTTAAATGAGAAGGTACGGTTTTGATCCTTTTATGCTTAACATCTGAAAGGGCCTTATCTATGCCAAGATAAGCGGCATTACTTTTAGGGGCGCAGGCTATATATGTAACTGCCTGAGCAAGTATTATGCGACTTTCGGGCATACCGATGAAATTAACAGCATGAGCTGCATTGACAGCTACCATAAGTGCGTGGGGATCAGCGTTGCCAACATCTTCGCTAGCGCATATAACAATTCGTCTAGCTATAAATTTGGGATCCTCGCCTGCATATATCATTTTGGCAAGATAGTAAAGTGCCGCATCGGGGTCAGATCCCCTCATACTTTTTATAAAAGCGGATATCGTATCATAATGATTGTCACCGTCTTTATCATAATTAAGTGCCCTTTTTTGGATACACTCCTGTGCAACCTCAAGGTCGATGATTATTCTGCCTTCAGGATCTTCTTCTGTTGTTATGACCGCAAGCTCAAGTGCATTAAGTGCAGAACGGGCATCTCCATTAGCAACGTCTGATAAAAACTCCAGTGCATCATCACTTATATCTATGTTCTTATTTCCATAGCCTCGCTCATTATCTGCAAGTGTATTTTTAAGAAGCTCTTTTATATCACTTTTTTCAAGCGGATTTAGGCTGAATATAATTGATCTTGAAACAAGAGCATTATTTACTTCGAAATAAGGGTTTTCTGTTGTTGCACCAATAAGAATGATCGTTCCATCTTCAACATGAGGAAGAAGAGCATCCTGCTGTGTTTTGTTGAAACGGTGTATCTCGTCAATGAAAAGTATGGTTCTTTTTCCGCTTATGCTTAACTGTTCATTTGCATCTTTGACCGTTTCTTTTATATCCTTTATGCCTGCTGTTGTGGCGTTAAGCTGGGTAAAACGGCTTTCGGTTGAATTGGCTATGATCCTGGCAAGAGTAGTTTTACCTGTTCCGGGTGGCCCATAAAATATAACAGAGCTTAATTTATCAGCTTTTATGGCGCGATAAAGGAGCTTGTTTTTCCCTACTATATGCTTTTGTCCAACGAATTCTTCAAGCGTACGTGGGCGCATACGAGCGGCAAGCGGTGCGTTATCATTGAATTTTTTAATTTTGTTGTATTCAAAAAGATCCATATGAATCACCTTTATTTTAAGAACATCGCATCACCAAAGCTGAAGAAGCGATAGCGTTCTTTTACAGCAGTATTATAGGCGTTAAATACATTTTCCTTACCCGCAAGGGCAGAAACTAGCATTATGAGTGTAGATTCAGGCAGATGGAAATTAGTTATAAGGCAGTCGATAGCTTTAAATTTATAGCCGGGATAAATAAATATAGAAGTATCGCCGCAACCTGCCTGTATCATACCATTTTCATCAGCACAAGATTCGAGTGTTCTTGTGCTGGTCGTGCCTACAGAAATTATTCGTTTTCCATTTTTCTTTGCATTATTTATGATATCAGCCTGACTTTGTTCAACATTATAAAACTCAGAATGCATTTCGTGTTCAAGCACGTTTTCTACTTTTACAGGACGGAAAGTTCCAAGGCCTACGTGAAGAGTTACTCTAGCTATTTTTATGCCTTTTTGTTCTATTTTTTTAAGCAGTTCATCTGTAAAGTGAAGACCTGCCGTGGGTGCCGCGGCACTTCCCTCATGTACAGCATAAACAGTCTGATATCTGTTTTTATCTTCAAGCTTATGCGTTATATAAGGTGGTAAAGGCATTTCTCCAAGCTTATCGAGTATGTTTTCAAAAGTACCCTCGTAGCTGAATTCCACTATCCTCTTACCGCCATCAACAACATCTATAACAGTTGCGTTAAGAAGACCGTTTCCAAAAGTTATTTCATAGCCGGGCTTTGCTTTTTTACCTGGGTATACAAGAGTTTCCCATCTGTTTATATCAAGCCTGTTGAGCAAAAGGAACTCAACCCTTGCGCCTGTACCCTTTCTTTCGCCTATAAGGCGTGCGGGTATAACCTTTGTATCGTTTAAAACAAGGCAGTCACCTTCTTCAAGGTAATCAAGTATATCATAAAAATGTTTATGTTCAAGTTCGCCTGTTTTTTTATCAACAACCATCAACTTTGAGCTTGTTCTGTCTTCAAGAGGAGTCTGAGCAATAAGCTCCTCAGGCAAATCATAATAAAAATCGGATGTTTTCATCATCTTACCTCAATTCCGGTATAATAGTGTTTAAGTATTTCTTCATAATCATAACCGTTTTCAGCCATTTCTTTAGCACCGTGCTGGCTTAAACCTATTCCGTGACCGTTACCGAATCCACTGAAGTTATAGCTTGAACCTGAAGCCGTAAAGCCTTTAAGAGAGTCTTTGTTAGAGCTTTTTACTACGGGTGTATAATTTCCTTCAAGAGCGAATTTTTGTTTTCCAACAACAAAAACTCCTGATATGTCATATTTTTCGGCTATATCTTCTGTAACGCCATTAAGGATGATAACATCATCATCTGAAGCGGTGTATATAGCACCTTCGTAATCACTGAGACCAAGTCCGTTTAAAGTAAACATACGGCTGGGAAGATAGCCTCCCATAGATGAGAAAAAGCTTCTTATACCGTCTTTTGAAATTGTGTGGCTTCTTTTGCTGCCGTTTATAGTCATTTTCTGAACACGGCCTGTTAATGTGGAACAAGTTATATCAATGCTTTCTACTCTTCCTACATCAACGCCGTCAATTTCACATAGCTCAGCTATATCATCATCACTGAATGTCCTTGACCAGCTTGTACCTTTTGTTCCAAAAATTTCTTTAACACCACGAAGATAAGGTACAGTTGCCGTCCATACGTTTTCGCAGTTATCCGTATGACCTCCGCTTGATGAACAGTAAACAGCGTTTATGGGCTCACCTTCATATGTTGCAAGGATACCGCTTACTTCATCAACAAGCTTGTTAACATTTTCTTTTTCAGAACTAACTCCATTATAAACCTGACAGTTAGTTCCATCACAAAGACCGTAGCCATCTTTTTCGTGGGCAGTTATCCTTGTGCAGGCATAGCTTTTTGCAGCTATTATCTGTGACTTTAAAGCCTCTTCATGCCAAGTGTAAGGCATTTCCGCTGGCACTACGCTATAAAGGTATTCATCCATTGAAATAACATTAACTGCAGTTATGTTGCCTCCATTATATCTGCCAAATTCCATATATCCACGGTAATTTTTGCTTCCGAACGATATATATTTGCTACTTTCAGGTGCAAACTGAGGCCATACACCGTCACATACGGCTATAAGCCCTCTGCCATCAGCTATTTCTATCATTGAGTTAGTATATATTACAGCATAACCGTCAATCTCATCTGCTATATCTTCTGCTTCATCGGGTGAAGATATATTGCATATATAAATAGACCATCTATCATCATCTGTCATTGCAGGATACGCATCATAGCCATAGTCATCATAATCAGTAACATATTCCCATGCATCTTCATATGTATCAAAGCTTTCCCTACAGTCGACATAGTATCCGTAAGGCAACTGTATGGTGAAGTCATAGTCTGTTTCAAGTATGCCTATATCCTCATATCTATCCTCTGCTCCTGAACCGATATAAAGAGAGGAATTAGTAATTGTAATGCTCTCTTTATTTACGTAGGATGATAAGCCTACACGTACCATTTCGGGTATATCTGAAGCAAAAGCAGTTATATTAAAAGTTAAAGCTGTTAAAGCCAAAGCGAAAAAGAAACTTGTCTTTTTTAAATTTAACATCGGGACCCTCCTGTCATAAATCTAATAATTTATTATATTATATAACAAATCAAAAAGCAAATTTATTAAGATTATAACATTATATATCAGAATAAAACAAAACCCCTGAAAAATGTACTGCCCCAGATTATACGGACAGCACAAAAAATACCCCTCGTAGGAAAATATTAAGTTTTAGTTGGTGTGGCGTAGCGTAAGCGGCGCCACTCCATTTTTTAATTGGATACG
>SVDG01000057.1 GCA_015057875.1 Lachnospiraceae bacterium
AAACCGGTTTCAAAAGGTAATCATTTTTAAAACAGGCTACTATACTTGCGGCAGCCGGTCTTATCGTGCGCTTTTTTGGCTTTTTATACAGGCCTCCGTTAACGGCACTGCTTGGTGATGGAGGCAACGGCATATATTCTGCAGGTTATCAGATATATAACTTCCTTCTGATACTTTCTTCTGCAGGTCTTCCTGCGGCTATAGGCAGGCTTGTTTCCGAAAGGCTTGCACTTAAACAATACGGCAATGCACACAGGGTGTTTAAGGTTGCACTTGCCTTTTCGGTATCTTTAGGAACGGTATGTATGCTTATAATGCTTCTGGGAGCGGGATTTATCGAAAAATATATCTGCCGTATCCCGGGCACATCATATACTATAATATCCCTTGCACCAACAGTTCTTATTGTGGCTATTATGGCTACGATAAGAGGCTATTTCCAGGGAATGAATACGATGGTACCAACTGCTATATCGCAGATAATCGAGCAGATATTCAATGCTATTTTCAGTGTATTTCTTGCGTGGGTATTTATATCAGAATCAGTTGCATTAGGTGCGGCTGGAGGAACAATGGGTACAGGTATGGGTGCCCTTGCGGGACTTTTTGTTGTATTGCTTGCATATAAGTCCATTAAGCCCACTCTTCATAGAAGAATCGATAGGGCGGCAGCCACAGAGGTTCTTGACAGCAGAAGACATATACTTAAGCTTATTGTAAGTACGGCATTACCTATTATTTTAGGTACGGCTGTTTACAGCATAACAAACCTTGTTGATATGTCTATGGTTATGGCAAGGCTTGAGGTTACAGGACTTTTTACAGAGGCAAGGATGACAGAACTTTATGGTCAGCTTCAGGGTAAATATGTGCTTTTATCAACTCTTCCTGTAGCTATTTCAACATCTATTGCTACAGCGGCTATACCAAGTATTGCGGCATCGGTTGCTTTAAAGGATAAGGAAGCGTCAGACAGAAAGATAACGATGGCTATACGTATGTCTATGATAATATCAATACCTGCAGCTGTTGGTATGGGTGTTCTTGCAGATCAGCTTATATACCTTCTTTTCCCGACAGCACCTGAAGGTGGAGCGCTTGTAAGGATAGGAGCGTTATCTATTGTATTCCTTGCAATGAGCCAGATCGCTACAGGTATGCTCCAGGGTATAGGTGATGTAAAGACTCCTGCTATAAATGCTGTTTTTGGCGCAATTGTTAAAATAGTGCTTAATTTTGTTCTTATTGCTATCCCTATACTTAACATAAACGGTGCAGTTATAGCAACAACAGGCTGTTATATAGTTGCTTCAGGACTGAATTTAAGAAAACTTATAAAAACAACACATGTAAAACTGGATTGTAAAGATATATTCCTTAAGCCTGCGGTTTGTTCGGCCATAATGGGAGTTATATGCTTTGCAGTCTATAAGCTTATGTATATTGTACTTCCCAGCAACACCATTGTTACGCTTGTAACGGTTCTCATAAGTATGGCAGTTTACGGACTCAGCATGATATTTGCAAAGGGTATCAGAAGAGAGGATTGTTCAATGTTACCTGGCGGAGGAAAGCTTGAAAAATTATTTGATATATTGAAATACTGATAAAAGGACGATTTGATCGTCCTTTTTTTGTATATCGATCCGTTTTGATGGCAACAATTAGTTGAAACGGGGTGAAAATATGAAAAGAGGATATATATGGCTTATGGCAGCTTTATGTTTTGTAAGTGCGGCAGTTGGTTATGGAGTCTGCAGAAATATATATAGAGAAAGAAGCATAGATGAGCAAACACAAGAGGATATTATTGTATCGCTGGAAAAGGACCAAAGAATTAACCCTTCCACAAAAATCGTATACGAATACTATTACCCGGAGGATGAGGTTACAGAAGTTTATGAGGATAGCCCGCCTTATTTTCTTATTGACTATACTCTTGAAGATTTAAAAAGGATATATTCCAACTGGACAATAGCATCTTTTTCATCTAAAGAGGTCGTTATGAAAAAGAATATTTCAGGTCCCAGTAACCAGCGTTATATTATAGGGGAAACAGATGGATATGTTGCTGTATTTTATGATATAGATAACGGAGAAAGACTTCTTAAGGAAGTTACTGAAAAACCGGTATCTGCTTTATCGGAAACAGAAAGAAATAAAATTAGTGAAGGCATAAGGGTAACAGGTAACGACAGGCTAATAAGAGCACTTGAGGATTATACCAGCTAAAGTTATAAAAAAATATAAAAATTAAAAATATAATTGTTAAATTATTTGCAAAATTAAGTATAGACTTTTTTGTAATGTAGTGCTATAATTACAGATGTGGAAATTCCCCAATATTTTCACATCGCAGTTTTAAACTGCAATTCCAATATGTAATACCTTCTCTTTGTGGGAAAAAGACAGTCATTCGGCAGGCTGTCTTTTTTCTTTTGTGTGAGAAATTTTTTATATAACAAAAAATATATATTTGCTCTGATTAGTCAAAAATACAAGGATTTATTTATGATGAATGATGTAATGCACAAAAAAATGCCGAAAAATACAGGCGTATATGGTATATTTGTATTCTGAATTATATTTTTTTAAGTTCTCTTTCTATTGGACTTAATATATGCCTTGTGCTATAATAAGTACATAATCTCCCAAAGAAATAAGAATAATTTATTTATTCCTATGATCCTTTAAACAACTAAAAATAATTTCTCTTTATGCAGAAAAGGATAACTTCAAAAAGTTATCTTTTTTTGTTTTTTCATAAAAACAATGATTATATATTTTTTAACAAAGACAATTTGACAGTTATATGATAAAATGATAAACGGCAGATAAGTTGTAAAATGAGGTAATACTATGAGGATACTGTTTGAAGATGAAAAAATAATAGTTGTACTTAAATCTCCGGGAGAGCCTTCTCAGGCGGATAAAACGGGAGATGCTGATATAGCGTCAATGCTTAAAGAAAAATGTGGATGCGATATTTTTGTTGTTCATCGTCTTGACAGGCCTGTGGGTGGCGTTATGGTATATGCTAAGGATTCAGTAACAGCGGCTTCATTTACAGCTTCTTTAAAACATATGTCAATGAATAAAAGGTATCTTGCTGTTGTTAACGGAAAGCCCGCCAAAGAAAAAAGTGAGCTTATAAATTATATCATTTCCGATACAAGGAAAAACATATCTAAAATTGTAACGGGGCCTAAGGTGAAGGGTGCAAAGGAAGCAAGGCTTTACTATGAGGTTTTAGCGTACGATAAGGATGAAGACCTCTCGCTACTTGATATAAAGCTTTTTACAGGCAGACACCATCAGATAAGAGTACAGCTTTCTTCAATGGGTAATCCCATATGGGGAGATATAAAATATAACAAAGCTTTTTTAAGAAAAAGGACTATGCCTGCATTGTGGTCCTATTCTCTTGAAATAAATCATCCCGAAAAGGGTATACTTACATTTAAAGAATATCCGATAGATAAGCCGTTTGATATTTTTGAAAAAAATTTAAAAACTTATTGATTTATTTAAACAATGTAGTATAATTTGCGTATAAAGAAATGGAAGATCTCGTTGAAGATCTTTTATTTTGAAACATTATTAGCACTCAATCGACTTAGTGGCTAACAAAGAACGGAGGTATTGATATGTTTTGTGATAAATGCAATAAAAATCAGGCTACGCTACATTATACAAAGATAGTAAATGGGAAAAAATATGAACAGCATTTGTGCAACACCTGTGCAGGGGACATAGAGAATACTTTTGCTTTTGATGATATGTTTAAAAATGTATTTACTATAAATCCGGCAGGCGTTTTCAAAAATTCTCCGGAAGTTAAAAAATGTGAAAGATGCGGACTTACACTTGATGAACTTAACAAATACGGAAGGCTTGGATGTGCAGATTGCTGTGTAAGCTTCAGAGAATATATAGAGCCTGTACTTAAAAGTATCCACTCTGTTACAAGGCATAATGGAAAAAGATCAGGAAAGATTTCTTTTTCAGAGCCTCGTGAGGATAAAATTGCGGCTCTCAAGGCTAAGCTTAAAGAAGCAATAAAAAATGAGGAATATGAAAAAGCAGCAGAAATAAGGGACATTTTAAAAGAATTGGAGAAGGAGGCGTGATATATGAAATGGTATGAAGATATCTTGACGGATGAAGACATTATTATATCAAGCCGGGTACGCCTTGCGAGGAATATCAGAAAATATCCCTTTGCTGTCAAAATGAATAAAAATCAAGCAGAGGCTGTTTTAAATGATATAAAGGATTCGGTCCTTAATGAAAGGACACCTTTAGGCAGCAGGTTTAAATTTTATAATATGGCAGAAACTGAAGAAAACCTTAAGCTTGACCTTATGGCAAGGCACCTTATAAGTCCTGATCTGGTAAAAACAAAACGTGAATCAGGGGCACTTGTTATGGATGATGAAAGTATCAGTATAATGATAAATGAAGAAGACCATATCCGTATACAGACCTTTGCCGCAGGTGATAATATAGAAAAAGCATATGATCTTGCTGATAAAATTGATAATATAATGGAAGAAACGCTTGATTATGCCTTTGACGAAAAATATGGTTTTATAACTTCCTGTCCCACTAATTTTGGTACGGGCTTAAGGGTATCTTATATGATGCATCTTCCTTGCCTTGAAAGAACAGGAAACATAAAGCAGATAATAAATGCTGTAAGTAAATACGGAATAACCGTAAGGGGTATTTATGGTGAAGGTACAGAGGCTTCAGGTTCCATTTATCAGATATCCAATCAGGTTACATTAGGAAAAAGTGAGAAGGAAACACTTGAGCTTCTTAAAAATGTAGGGAACATTGTTAAGGAACAGGAAATGAAAATGAGAGAGGCACTTATCGTTAAGGATAGAATTGCTTTTGCAGACAGGATATATCGTTCCTATGGTATACTTGTTAATGCAAAAAGGATATCTGCATCAGAGGCAATGGATTGTCTTTCGGATGTTCGTTTAGGCTATATATCCGGTGTGCTTGAAAAGAAAAGACCGCTGTTTCCTATAAACAGTATAATTATATCCTCTCAGCCTGCAGTTTTACAGATGAGAGCAGGAAGCAAGCTTTCGCCCGAGAAGCGGGATGCTATGAGGGCAGCTTATATAAATAAGATGTTTGAAAACTGATATGTAAGGAGTTGATAAATATGCATGAAAGATTTACTCAAAGAGCTAAGGAAGTTTTAAGAAGTGCTCAGGAATGGGCTATTGAGCTTGGACATAACTATGTTGGAAGTGAGCATCTTCTACTTGGACTATTAAGTGTTAACGAGGGTGTTGCTTCAAAAGCGCTTGAGTCTCAAGGAGTTAATACTGATGATGTAAAGGCAAAAATAGAGGAAATGATCGGTATAAACATTGGAGGGGGTATTGCTCTTCAGGACTATACACCAAGAACTAAAAAGATAATTGAGCAGAGTGTTGCGGAAGCCTATAAAATGGGCACAGGCTATGTTGGAACAGAGCATATACTTATGGCACTTTTAAGAGAAAATGATTGTATTGCTGTTAAAATACTTGAAAGTCTTGGTGTAGTAAGTCAGAAGCTGTTTGACGATATACTTATTATGCTTGGCGAGGGAGAAAGTGCCTCATCTAACCAGGCGGGTATGGGATATAATGCCGTAAACAGCAAAAATGGAAAAAGTGCAACACCTAATCTTGATAAATACAGCCGTGATCTTACACAGCTTGCAAGAGAAGAAAAATTTGACCCTATAATCGGCAGAGAAAAGGAAATAGACAGAGTTGTTCAGATATTAAGCAGAAGAACTAAAAACAACCCTTGTCTTGTAGGTGACCCCGGTGTAGGTAAAACTGCTATTGTTGAAGGGCTTGCACAGGCAGTTGCCCAGGGCAATATACCTGAAACCCTTAAGGGTAAAAGAGTTGTCAGCCTTGACCTTACATCTATGGTTGCAGGATCAAAATACAGAGGCGAGTTTGAAGAAAGAATTAAAAAAGTGCTTGAAGAAGTAGCGAATGACAAGAAGATAATTCTCTTCATTGATGAGATACACACCATAATCGGTGCAGGCGGTGCAGAGGGTGCAATAGATGCATCCAATATATTAAAACCTTCTCTTGCAAGGGGAGAGATACAGCTTATTGGTGCAACAACACTTACAGAATATAGGAAGTATATTGAAAAGGATGCGGCGCTTGAAAGACGCTTCCAGCCTGTTAAGGTAGATGAGCCTAGTGAAGAAGATGCAATAGAAATGCTCCGTGGCCTTAAAGATAAATATGAGGCACATCATAATGTAAGGATCCTTGATGAGGCTATCATTGCGGCAGTAAAGATGTCTTCAAGATATATAACAGACAGATTTTTACCTGATAAGGCTATAGACCTTGTTGACGAAGCAGCATCAAAGGCAAGACTTAAAAACTATACTATGCCTTCAGGTGTAAAAGAAATTGAAGAAAAGATAAACCAGCTTGAAAAAGAAAAGGAAGAAGCGATCAAATCCGAAGAATACGAAAAAGCAGGTGAGATCAAGCGTACGCAGGATAGCTTAAGAAAAGAGCTTAAAGCCGCACAGGAGGAATGGGAGAAAAATACCTCAGATGCGGAATTATCTGTTGGAACGGAAGAGATAGCTGATGTAATAAGCGGCTGGACAGGTATCCCCGTTAAAAGCATAAAAGAAGAAGAGGGACAGAAGCTTATGCAGCTTGAAGCGAGACTGCACGATAGAGTTATCGGGCAGGAGGAAGCTGTAACTGCTGTTTCAAAAGCGATCAGAAGAGGCAGGGTTGGACTTAAAGACCCTAAACGTCCTATTGGTTCATTCCTTTTCCTCGGCCCTACTGGCGTAGGTAAAACTGAGCTTTCAAAAGCCCTTGCACAGGTACTTTTTGGAGATGAGAATGCAATTATAAGAATAGATATGTCTGAATATATGGAAAAACATAGTGTATCAAAGCTTATAGGAGCACCTCCAGGATATGTAGGCTATGATGAAGGCGGACAGCTTAGCGAAAAAGTAAGAAGAAAGCCTTATTCAGTTATACTTTTTGATGAGATAGAAAAAGCATCGCCTGATGTATTCAATGTGCTTTTACAGGTGCTTGATGACGGACATATTACAGACTCTCAGGGAAGAAAGGTAGACTTTAAAAATACTGTCATTATCATGACATCGAATGCCGGTGCAAAAAGCATTATGCAGCCTAAAAAACTTGGATTCAACCAGGATAATTCCTTTGACAGCAGTTATGAATCTATGAAGAGCAAGGTACTTGATGAAATTAAGCATATGTTCAGACCTGAGTTCCTTAACAGGATAGATGATATAATTGTTTTCCACCCTCTTAATGAGGAAAATATCAAGGATATCGTTAAGCTTCTTGCCAAGGATATTGTTAAAAGAGTTGATGAAAATATGGGTATGGAAATCGTTTTTGAGGACAGTGCAATAAGCCTTATTGCAAAAGAGGGCTTTGACCCTCTTTATGGAGCCAGACCTATTAAAAGGGAGCTTCAGAGCAAGGTCGAGGATAAGTTTGCGGAAGAATACCTTGAAGGAAAGTTCAGAGCGGGAGATAAGATAACCGTTACGGCAGAAGACAACAAGCTCATTTTTGAAGTTAAGTAAATATTGTTATCGAAGTGTTTAAAAGCCTCTGTTTTAATGCAGAGGCTTTTTACATTATAAGTTTTTCTTATTCTATAATATTAAATGAGTATTTGCATTATATTCAATATAGTTATATAATCGTAAATGTGTTTATAAACAACAAACAAGAGGAGAGAAGAAAAATGAAAAAATTATTATGTACAGTTATGGCTTTAGCAATGGCGTTATCAATGGCGGCTTGTTCAAGCGGAACAACAGAAGAAACAAACAACACAACAGATACTACTGCTTCCGAAACACTTAACGTAGGTGTTATTCAGTATATGCAGCATGCTTCTTTAGATGAGGCGTATGAAGGCTTTGTTGACGGACTTAAAGAGGCAGGCTATGTTGAAGGAGAAACTCTTAAAGTTAACTATCAGAATGCTTCAGGTGAAGTTAGCAACTGCCAGCAGATAAGTGAATTATTTGCAAACAGCGATACAGATTTAGTACTTGCGATCGCAACACCTGCCGCACAGTCAGCAGTTAACGTGCTTCAGGATACAGACATTCCTGTATTCTTCACAGCAGTTACTGACGCTGTAGGTGCAGGCCTTGTTGACAGCAATGAAGCACCTGGTAAAAATGTAACAGGTACACTTGATATGCCTGTTATTGCTGACCAGATCGCAGTTATCAAAGATGTACTTCCTGAGGCTAAAACACTTGCAATCCTTTACACATCAAGTGAGGCTAACTCAGAGATACAGGCAGAGGAAGCTAAAGCTGCAGCAGAGACACTTGGTATGGAAGTAATTATCCAGACATCTTCATCATCAAACGATATACCTCAGGTAATTTCATCTGTTGTAGGTTCAGCTGATGCTATTTATATCCCTTCAGACAATGCTTTTGCAAGTGCTATGGCTACAGTAAACAGCGCAGCTGTTGAAAACCAGATCCCTGTTTTCTGTGCAGTAGAAGCTATGATAGCAGAGGGCGGAATCGCAACAACAGCTATCGATTATTATGAACTTGGTAAACAGACAGCAGCTCAGGCTGTACGTGTATTAAACGGTGAGAGCGCATCAGCAGTAGCAGTTGAAACACAGAAAGAATGTGCACTTGTTGTTAACGAAACATTCGCTGCAAGCGTTGGTGTTACGATCCCTGCAGAGATGGTTGAAAAAGCAGCAGTAAAATACTAATAATTTAAGGATACAGGTAATTGTTATGACACTTATAAACTGGTTATGGGACATACAGGGTGGTGCTACCCTCGGTATAATCTGGGGTATAATGGCCCTTGGATTATATTTAACATATCGTGTGCTTAACTATGCCGACCTTACAGTAGACGGAAGCCTCGCTCTTGGCGGGGCTATTTCCGCTGTTTGTGTGGCGGCAGGTGTTCCGCCAATACTGGCTATATTTATTGCGACAGCCGGCGGAATGATGGCAGGAGGCGTTACAGGATTTTTGCATACTAAATTAAGGATACCTGATCTTCTTGCCGGTATACTCACACAGTTTGGTCTGTATTCGATAAACTTAAGGATAATGGGTAAGGCTAATTTCGGTCTTTTAAATCAGACAACTCTTTTTTCACAGATCAAAGCTCTTGGTATGCCTTCAAAATGGGCCGGACTTTCTGTAGGTATCGTGTTTATCGTTATACTTATTGTCGTTATCTACTGTTTCTTCGGAACAGAGATAGGTTGTGCATTACGTGCAACAGGAAATAACCCCGATATGGTAAAGGCAATGGGATCAAACACAAAGGCGTATATTGTCCTTGGCCTTGTGGTAGGCAATGGTCTTGTTGGTATGAGCGGTGCTCTTCTTGCTCAGTATCAGGGATATGCCGATATACAGATGGGACAGGGAACCATCGTTATAGGCCTTGCGGCCATAATGATAGGAGAAGTATTGTTCAGTAAACGGAGTTATATGCACCGTCTTACAGGTGTAGTAATAGGCTCTATAGTTTACAGGATAATCATTGCCTTCGTTCTTCGTATCAGTCTTAATATGGATCTATTTATCAAGATAACAGCAGATGATATGAAGCTTATAACAGCTGTTATAGTTGCTATTGCGCTTGTTGCACCAAGGCTTAAAAATACGGCTGTTGCAAAAACGACAAAGGGGGGGACACTAAATGCTTGATATAAGTCATGTAAGCAAATCTTTCAATTTAGGCACCCCTGTTCAGAAGGATGCGTTAAAGGATATCAGCCTTTATCTTAATGAAGGAGATTTTGTTACTGTCATAGGAGGAAACGGAGCCGGTAAATCAACTATGCTCAATGCCATAGCAGGCGTTTTTCCTGTTGATGATGGCTGTGTTAAAATAGACGGCAACGATGTTACCAAAGACCCCGAATACAAAAGGGCGAAATATATAGGACGAGTTTTCCAGGATCCTCTGCGCGGAACAGCGGGAGATATGTGGATCGAAGAAAACCTTGCATTTGCTTTACGTAGAGGCAAGAAAAGAAACTTTAAATGGGGCATCAGTAACAAGGAAAGAGAAATGTTTGTTGAGCTTTTAAAGACTCTTGATCTGGGGCTTGAAACGAGGCTTAATGCAAAAGTTGGGCTTCTCTCCGGTGGACAGAGACAGGCACTTACCTTGCTTATGGCAACGATTAAAAAGCCTCAGATACTTCTTCTTGATGAGCATACGGCAGCCCTTGACCCTAAAACGGCACAGAAGGTACTTGATATAACTAATAAGGTGGTAACGGAGAATAATCTTACTACCATTATGATCACTCATAATATGAAGGACGCTATTAAATACGGAAACCGTCTTATAATGATGCACGAGGGAAGGATCATATACGATATAGCAGGTGAAGAAAAGGCAAAACTTAATGTTTCTGACCTTCTTGAGAAGTTTGAAGTGGCAAGTGACGGAGAGTTTGCAAACGACAGAATGATGCTTGCACGCTGATAAATAACAGATATTTTTTAAAGAGGGGATAGATTCCCCTCTTGTTTTTTTAAAAGAACAAAATTAACCAT
>SVDG01000058.1 GCA_015057875.1 Lachnospiraceae bacterium
CCTGAAGAACAAAGCTGTGTAATACCTACAAACATTTCGTAAAAACCTATTAAATATGTTGTAAAACCGATGATGCCAAAGGTTGAAGCAAAGGGCTTTGCAAGCAGTTCAATAAGTATAATAACGAGAAAATCGTTCAGCTGGCGCAGAAGTTTTTTTATTATCCCTTCCTTCTTGCCGCTGTCGTCTATACTGTTTGATCCGTATTTCTTTTGTCTTTCGGCCGCCTCTTCTTCCATAAGACCATTTTTACCGTCTGTATCAAGATCCTTAAGACAGGCATTTATACCCTTTGTATACCACATATAATCACTCCTTTGATTTTCAGGGACAGGCAGATGATTAAAATATATTCTCCCTTTAGCAAAGGTATTACAAAATTCATAATATATAAAAGCACTCTCAAGAGGTGATGCAGATGCTTCTTTCTGTTCTTATTCTTTCTTTATCCCTTAGTGCAGATGCCCTGGGTATAGGTATGTCCCTTGGTCTTCGTAAAATAAGCATACCTTTATCCGCACGGATCGCTTCAGCCCTCCTTTGCTTTTTTATAACGGTTTTATCTGTAATTGCAGGCAGAGCCCTATCTCATCTTCTTCCACAGAGCTTTGCGACCGGTACAGGGTCAGTTTTTCTTATGATCCTTGGTATATTCATAATTTATAAGGCATTAAAAAAAGAAGCCCCCGAAAAGGAAGCCTCAGCCACAAAAACTCATACATTTATAATCAGGTCTTTAGGTATAACCATAAATATAATAACCTCACCCATAATATGCGATATGGACGATTCAAAATCCATAGACATAAAAGAAGCTATCTACCTTGGTGCAGCACTTTCCATGGATTCCTTAGGCGCCGGCCTTAGTCTTGCCATAGGCAACAGCACCGCGTTTCTTATGCCATTTTTAACCGCCTTAAGCCAGATGTTTTTTCTCTCCGCAGGTCTTTTTATAGGCAAAAAATTTAAAACCGAGGGAAAAGAAAACATATTTACCATAATATCGGGCATAGTTATCTTATCTGTTGCCATCCTCAGACTTATGTGACTGCTTATAGCTTGCCGCAAATGTAAAAACATAAACCTCCTTTGCACCTTCAGCCAAAAGAGCCTTTGTACATTCGTTAGCACTGCTTCCTGTTGTTAAAACATCATCTATAAGCAGAACAGTTTTACCCTTAACGTCTTTTACTGCTTTAAAAGCACCTTTAACATTAGCTTCTCTTAAGCTATAGCCCTTGATAAGGCTTTGTGGTCCTGTTGCCCTTATCCTTACAAGGGCATCTGCATATTTTATACCGCTCTTTTCAGAAATGACCCTTCCGAGAAGTTCTGACTGGTCAAAACCTCTTTCGGCAAACCTTGTTGAATGAATAGGCACAGGGCATATCAATTCGCACTCACTTAAAATATCGGGATAAAACTTTTTCGCATAGTCTGCCATGACGCTGCCAATAGATACAGACAGGTATTTATTGCCTTTAAATTTATAATTTTCAACCGTATTTTTAACATCCGAGTATTCAAAGACTGATATGGCCTTCTTATACATCTTTTCTTTGCCTTTACAAACAGAACAAACTCTTCCTTTTTCAGAAGGCGCAGAACAATACGGACACCTTGACATATCCTCTATCCACGGTATACATTTACGGCATTTTCTGCATAATACCTTGTCATTGTTTATTTTAAACGCAATATCGCCGCAGACTATACATCTTGGAGGATATAAAAAGTCAAGTATTTCTTCTATCAGCTTCAAAACTCGATCACCGCTTCATTATTCATAAAGTCATAAAGATTTTTTATTTTTACAGAAAGACCGGTATATCTGTTTACCTCTCTGTTGTTGGCTATCATACCCCTTACAGCCTCGTAATTCCCTACAAGCACAACAAGCTTCTTTGCCCTTGTTACAGCGGTATAAAGAAGGTTTCTTGTCATAAGCATGGGCGGGCCGCTATGGACAGGGATAACAACGACGGGATATTCGCTTCCCTGGGATTTATGGATAGTAACAGCGTAGGCAAGCTCAAGCTCATCAAGCTGTGTATAATCATAAACTGCCGTTTTATTGTCATCAAAGTTAACCGTCATCTGCTCGTTATCGTCATCAATTCTTTCAATAACGCCCTGGTCACCGTTAAAAACACCCATACCCTCATCTATACATTTTCCAAGAGATGAAAAGATCTTCCATGACATATTGTAATTGTTTTTTATCTGCATCACCTTATCTCCCTCGCGGAAGGTTATGCTACGGTATAGTTTTTCTTTTTTATTATCATCTTTGGGATTAAGAGCCTGCTGGATAGCAGTATTAAGCTCATTAACACCGACTATTCCCTTACGCATAGGTGACATTACCTGTATATCACTCATAGAGTCACAGTTCATATATTTCGGGAGGCGGCTTTTTATAAGTTCGATAACTGTCTTCTTTGTGTCTGCCGCAGAACCTCTTTTAATAAAGAAAAAGTCCGTTCCCTTTTCGTTTATAACAGGCTCTTCTCCTGTATTTATCCTATGGGCATTCAGTATTATGGCACTTTCCGCAGCCTGACGGAAAATCTCATTAAGCCTTACAACAGGTATCCTGCCGCTTCTTATTATATCTTTAAGCACATTTCCACAGCCAACAGATGGAAGCTGGTCAACATCACCTACAAGTATAAGCTTTGTTCCGTCCTTAACAGCCTTAAGCAGACCGTACATAAGCATTATATCAATCATTGAGCTTTCATCTATTATTATAACATCTGCCTCTATGGGATCATTTTCATCCTTTTCAAAATTGCGTACCGAAGTATCGTCATCAATATAGCCTACACCAAGAAGCCTATGGATAGTCTGTGCATCCAGGCCACAGGTTTCTGTTATACGTTTAGCCGCTCTTCCTGTTGGTGCCGCAAGCACTACCTTTTTTCCTGCATCAGCAAAAATATCTATCATAGCGTTTATAATAGTTGTTTTACCTGTGCCGGGTCCGCCTGTTATAACAAGCATGCCTCTTGTAAGGGCTTCTTTTACGGCTTCTTTCTGGTTTTTTGCAAGGGTCATTTCATTAAGCATCTGGAAACGGCTTATGGCAAAGTCAGTATCAACAACTCTGTCATCAGTAAAGCCTTCCATAAGCTCTATAAGTCTTTTAGCAACGGCCATTTCCGCATAGTAGTATTTTCCAAGATAAATTGCTGTTTCGCCCTCAACATTTTCACGTCTTAAAACATGCTCTATCTGAAGTTCAACGATAGCATTTTCTGCCATTTCCGCTCCGACATCAGTCATCTCGGCAACCTGTGAAACAAGCACACCAAGCGGAAGGAAGGTGTGTCCGTTTGCAGCGGCATTATTAAGCACATATTTTATACAGGCCCTTACTCTTTGGGGTGAGTTTTTAAGGACACCAGCTTTTTCCGCAATAGCATCGGCCATTTTAAAGCCTATACCAAAAACATCATCTGCCAGCCTGTAGGGGTCAGTTTTAATTATGTCATATACATTTTCTCTGTAGCGTTTATATATCTTCATAGCATAAACGGGAGATATTCCATAGCTCTGCATAAAAATCATTGCCCGTCTTATGCCGTTCTGTTCCTTAAAAACTTCAGATATTTTAAGGGCCTTTTCATAAGTGATACCACGTATTTCAACAAGCCTGTCTGGCTTTTCCTCTATAACATAAAAAGTTGCTTCCCCAAATCGGTCAACTATCTTCTTTGCCGTTTTGGGGCCTATTCCTTTTATAAGACCGGAAGAAAGATATTTTTCTATGCCCTCGGCAGTTGTAGGCATAGTTTTTTCGCAGTAATCCACCTGAAACTGTTTACCGTAAACAAGGTGCATAGTCCAGCTTCCCGTTAAGGTCACATTTTCACCCGAATTAAGGCGCTCCAAAGTACCAACGCAGACAACCTCTTCCTCGCCGGTATCGATAGTAAAAACGGTATAGCCGTTATCTCTGTTTTCAAAAATAATATCCTCAACGGAGCCTTTTAAAACTATGCTCTCTTCCATATATATCACCAAAGAATATTTTAACACAAATAAGCATAAATAGAAACATATGTTTTCATCAGGCGGTGTTGATATGAACTACTGTCTTTCATTATCCGGCGGCGGGCCAAAGGGTGCCGCACACATCGGTGTTTTTAAAGCACTTGAGGAAAATCATATCAAACCATCATCTGTATCCGGCACAAGTGCTGGAAGCTTTGTATGCGGACTTATTGCGGCAGGTTTTAGTGCCGAGGAAATGGTCAAAGAAGTACATTTTATGGCAAAAAACGGACTTAAAGTTATAGACCCCGACATAGCGGGACTAATATTGTCTTTGCCTAAAATGGCTATAAAAAAAGAGCTTTCAGCAAAAGGTATCATAAGCGGAAAGCAGATGGAAAAATATTTCAGAACAACTTTGGGATATATACTTATAAAAGACCTTGATATGCCTGTAATGATACCGGCTGTTGATATATCAACAGGAAAAACCATAGTATTTACAAACAGCATAAAAAACAAACCTGATATAAAAAACTTAATATGGTATGAAAACGCAAAGCTTTATGAGGCTATAAGGGCAAGCTGTTCTCTGCCCGGCATATTCTTCCCCAAAAACATAGGAGATATGACACTCGTTGATGGAGGGCTTACCTATAACCTGCCTTATGAGCTTAACATAGCAAACGGAGAAAAAAAGATACTTGCCGTTGACCTCGGTAAAAAATATGAGCCACCCTTCAGGCCTGATATAGGAGATATACTATACTCCTCATTCAGAATAATGCAGCTATCATCCATCAAAAGCAGAAATAAAAATAATGAAGTAATGATCCTTCATCCTCCCCTTAAGGATGACGCAGGTCTTTTTTGCTTCAGCTGTATGGAGGAAAGTATGGAAATAGGTTATGAATATGCAATAAAAAACTTGGATAGGATAAAGCTGTTTTTAAACACATAAAAAAGGCTGCCCTAAAGGACAGCCTTTAAAATATCAATTATTTTTCTTCATTCTTTCTTGCTTCGATAACTTTTTTCTGGATCTCCATAGGAGCTTCCTCATAACGCTCAAAGCGATGTCTGTAGTCACCACGGCTCTGTGTCATAGAACGAAGGTCTGTAGCGTATTTATGCATCTCTGATGTAGGAACTTCTGCAACGATACATTTTTTGCTTCCTACTGCATCCATGCTGAGGATACGGCCACGGCGTTTGTTGATATCGCCCATGATATCGCCCATGTATTTTTCAGGGATAAGTACTTCAACATGCTCGATAGGCTCAAGGATAGTAGGTTTAGCCTGAGGGATACCTTCTTTGAACGCTACTGATGTAGCCATCTTGAACGCCATCTCTGATGAGTCAACAGGGTGATATGAACCGTCTGTAAGTGTGGCTTTAAGACCTACTACAGGGTATCCTGCAAGAACACCTGAAAGTACACATTCCTGAAGGCCTTTTTCTACAGCGGGGAAGTACTGTTTAGGTACAGAACCACCGAAGATCTTTTCTTCAAAGATTACAGGGATTGACTGATCGCCGCTGGGCTCGAATTCCATAACAACATCACCGAACTGACCATGTCCGCCTGACTGTTTTTTGTAACGTCCGCGAACAGAAGCTTTGCTCTTGATAGTTTCACGGTAAGGGATGATAGGATCGCTGAGCTCAACCTCGATTTTGTATTTGTTTTTAAGTTTATTTACCATAACATCAAGCTGCTGATCGCCAACGCCTGAGATGATTGTCTGTTTTGTTTCGGGGTTAACTTCCATCTTGATTGTAGGATCTTCTTCTCTGATCTTAGCAAGAGCTGCTGAAAGTTTATCCTCATCGCCTTTTCCTTTGGGATTGATAGCCATAGAAAGAACTGAGCCGGGAAGAGCGATCTTAGGAATAACGATGTTAGCATCTTTAAGAGATAAAGTATCCTGTGTTGATGTATTTGAAAGTTTAGCAAGAGCACCAATATCACCTGTATGGAGCTCGTCAACCTCGATCTGTTCTTTACCTCTTACTACGAAAAGACGTCCAACTTTCTCAACTGTGTCTTTCTCTTCGTTGTAGATAGACATAGATGTATCAAGTTTACCTGTCATAACTCTGAAAAGGTTAAGACGGCCGATGTAAGGGTCAGCGATTGTTTTGAATACATAAGCTGAGAATCTTTCATCATCACTTGAGCAGTAAACTACGTCTTTTCCGTCATGGAAAGCGTGGAAATTAGGTTTTGCTTCCATTGCAGGAGGAGTGAAACGAACGATAGTGTTCATAAGTAATTTAACGCCGTAGCCAAGTGTTGCTGAACCGCACATAACAGGAGCGATAGTGTGGCTTGCTATACCTGCAAGGAGACCGTCATAGATCTCTTCTTCTGTAAGCTCTTCGTCGTTGAAGAATTTTTCCATAAGTTCTTCATCGCTTTCAGCCGCAACCTCAACGAGCATTGAACGAAGAACCTCTACCTCGTCTAATTTATCTTCAGGCACTTCACATTTCTGTAATTTGCCGTCTACTTTCTTTCTTGCATCTCTCTTGATAAGGTTGATGAAACCAACGAAGTTGCCGTTTTCATCGTCAAAAGGGATCTGAAGAGGAGCAACAGCTTTACCAAAGTTCATACGAAGCTCTGCTAAAGTTTTCTCAAAATCTGCATTCTCATCATCCATCTGGTTGATGAAGATCATTCTGGGTAAATGCATATCCTCACAGTATTCCCAAGCTTTTTCTGTACCTACTTCAACACCTGATTTAGCTGAAACAAGGATAAGACCTGTGTCAGCAACGTTCATAGCAAGTTTTACCTCTGCCGCGAAATCGAAGTAACCGGGAGTATCAAGGAAGTTGATTTTTGTATCCTGCCACTCTACAGGAATAACTGATGTATTGATAGACACCTTACGGCGGATCTCTTCTGCTTCATAGTCGCTTACAGTGTTTCCTTCTTCAACTTTACCGAAACGTTTTGTTGCACCTGAATAGTAAAGTGCTGCTTCGGAATATGTTGTTTTACCACAACCGCTGTGGCCTAAAAGAACTACGTTTCTAACCCTGTTTGCTGCATAATTTTTCATATTATTAGTACCTCCTATTATTATATTCTGCCTGTCTTAACAAGCACAACATACTTAATATTTTACAATTATATTGGTCATTTGTCACGCTTTACCGAATTAAAAAATATTTTTTTATAAATTTTAGCAGTTTTGAACAAAAAAACAGTTTATTTTAATGAATTAAAGCGTACTATTTATATTTTATGTACAAATTATAATACAATTTGCACTTCAAATATCCCTTTTTATGCTTTTATGGGCATATTAAAACAGCAGTTTTTATGGATATAGCAAAAAAGGTATGGCTAAGCCATACCTTTTGATCACAATATTCCTATCCTTGCAAACCTGCCATATAAATATTCCGCCGTGGCACAAAGCTTATCCGTAATACATACCACATAGGCCTCTCTATAGATTGGTCTATGCTTTGTAACAGGCCACATATGCTTTAAAATAGCATCTTCCTCTACCGGGTCAAGCCGGCATATTTTAAGTGCATTATCCCTTGCATAACCGGGATGAAGCCTGAAATGGCTCTTACCTCTACTGTCATAGTGATAAAGATCATGCATAAGCCCCGCCCTTGCGGCAGCATGTTTATTCCAGCCAAGTTTTCTGCAAAGAAGAAAGCTGTAATATGAAACATTGACACTGTGCATCAAGCGGCAGGTATAGCGGTGATGGGTAAAGTCTTTAAGATTTTTAAAACTGCTATCGCAAAAAATATCCTTTACGCACTCCATATATTCCTTAGCAACAGGGTCATTACCCGTTATATCTATACCCGAAAATATCGCCTTCATCATTATCACCCCCGCAAATGATAATAATTTTAAGCCCTCGCATTTAATGTTTCAAGCGGTATTATTTTCCTTTCGGTTCAAATATAAGTGCCGCAAGGAAGCTGAAAACAACAGCCGCAGAGATACCGCCCGCGGCAGATTTAAGCCCGCCCGTAAATATTCCGAGAAAGCCTGCATTATCTACCTCACTCATAACACCCTTTGCAAGGTTATACCCAAAGCCTGTAATGGGAACAGTTGCCCCTGCACCTGCAAAATCCACAAGCGGCTTATATAGACCTATGCCGCCAAGTATGCAGCCCACGCACACAAAAGCCACCAGTATCCTTCCGCTTGTAAGCTTGGTTTTATCTATAAGTATCTGTCCTATAACGCATATAAGCCCGCCAACAATAAAAGCCTTAAAATAATCCATACGTCACCTCATATCTATTTCAACCGCGTGAGCAATTCCCGGTATGGTTTCTCCCTGCTGGCTGCTTGTAAGACTCATAAGAGCACCTGTGGGTACCAGAAGCATATTATTTATCTTTCTTTCCATCAGCAGTTTATAAAAATATCCGCAAAAAGTTATCGCACTGCAGGCACAGCCGCTTCCGCCGCCATGTGTGTCCTGCCTTTGCCTGTCAAATATTTCAACGCCACAATCCGTAAAGATCCCGTCTGTAGCTATACCGTCATTTTCAAGCAGACTTTTTGCAAGCTTAAGCCCTGTAAATCCAAGGTCTCCTGTTGCCACAACATCAAAATCGGATATCTTCTTTCCTCTTGCCTTTAAATGCTCTTTTATAGTATCTGCCGCGGCGGGTGCCATGGCCGCACCCATATTGTTGGCATCCTTTACTCCCATATCGACCATCTTCCCTGTTGTTATGGAAACTATCTTAGGGCCTATTCCCTCATTTGATATGACTGCCGCACCGCATCCTGTTACTGTCCACGTTGAGCTAAGCGGTCTTTGGGTACCCAACCCCAAAGGAAAACGGAACTGTCTTTCTGCTGAGCAGAAATGACTTGACGCCGAAGCTACAACCTTTTTTGCAAAGCCTCCATCAACAAGCATTGCACCAAGGCCAAGGGCTTCACCCATAGTTGAACAAGCACCGTACAAACCCAAAAACGGCCTTTTAAACTCCCTTGCCCCGAAAATACTTGCCGCCGTCTGGTTCAGCAGGTCTCCCGCAAGGATATAGTCCATATCAGTCATAGAAAATCCTGATTTGTTCACCGCCTTATATATGGCATCTTCCATAAACTTGCTTTCGGCCTTTTCCCAGCTTGTCCTTCCGTTTTTATCGTCTGTTATTATGTCAAAATAATCTTTGAGAGGGCCATCACCCTCCTTTTCGCCTGCTATAGAGGCTGTTGATATAATAACAGGAGGTCTTTCAAAAATTACTGTCTGTTCACCTATCCTTTTATCCATAAAACACCAGTCCTAAAAGTAATAAATAAGTCCCACTATAAATGAGCTTAATGTTCCATAAACTATAACAGGGCCTGCAACCGCAAACATCTTTGCACCTATACCAAAAACGAGGCCCTCCTTTTTAAATTCTACCGCAGGAGAGGAAACCGAGTTTGCAAAGCCAGTTATGGGAACTATCGTACCTGCACCGCAGAATTTACCCAGTTTATTGTAAATACCTGCTCCAGTAAGTATAACGGAGGCAAGTATAAGAATGATCGAACACACAAGCCCTGCATCGGTTTCACTAAGTCCGTTATTTTTGCATATATCCGTTATAAACTGGCCTGCTATACATATGATCCCTCCCGAAACAAAGGCTTTTATACAGTCTTTAAAAATATGGCTGTTTGGTGTAACACTTTTAACAAGTTCGCCATAGTCCTTTTTTTCTTTTTCCGTAGCCGTAATAATCACCTCTCAATTAAATGACGGTATCATGACATATATAAGGGAGCTTGTAAGCTTACCTAATGCAACAACAAGCACAAAGGCAGAAAGACATTTTGTAAACTGTCCTCTTTTCATAAAAATAGGAAACACATTCATTACCTCAGAAAGACTCATTGCAAGAGTGCCAACAAATATGCCCATAGCAATACCCGTAAGAACGGCACCTATATTACCAAGAGGGATATAATAGTTTATATACATATCCGTGCTCCCCCATATACCTCCCGCTATTATTGCCTTTTCATAGGTTTTTATATTATCTCTCGTTCCTGTCCTATGGGCCATCCTCGGCACTATGCCTATAACGGCAATGAATGCAAACACACCGGCCGAAACGACTGCACCAGATGAAAAACCAATTATAATAAGACAGATATTTTTTAACACATCCATTTTAATCGCCCTTTTCGCTCATTATGGAGTCAACCATACTTGTTACAGTCTGCTGTTCATAAAGAGTCATCTGTATCTCGATGGGGGTTGGATCCTTTGACTCCTTCGAGCGTGAAAAATGATTGAAGAATATAGTTATACCTATAGCTAAGCCTAAGCTATACGGTATTTCAAGCACCCACGGGCTATGGTCAGCCGTTCCGTAAAAAATACTGTAGTAGCCCTCCATTATTTTTATAAGCTCACCATCTGCCTGAAAACTCATTATTGCGGTACCTGCACCTATAAAAAGCACTATGCTGACAAATATTATTTTAATATAATTCCACAGTCTGCTTGTTTTATGCTCCTTAGGAGAAAACTGTA
>SVDG01000059.1 GCA_015057875.1 Lachnospiraceae bacterium
TGTTTCAGAGCCTGTTCCTGCTGTTGTAGGAATGAATGCCATAGGCAGTCCGGGGCGAAGATTTTTCTGCACCCCGAAGTACTGTCTGATGGGGGGTGGGTTGTTTATGAGCACGTTAACGCCTTTAGCTGTGTCCATTGAAGAACCACCGCCAATGGCAACGATAACGTCACACTGTGATGAACGAGCGATCTCTGCCGCTGCCTCTACCATCTCATCGGGAGGATCGGGAAGTACACCATCAAAGCAAACTGTTTCGATACCGGCATCATTGATATTGTCAATGATAGGCTGTGCGATACCAAAATCCATCATACCTTTATCATAAATAACAAAGGCTTTTTTGTATCCTTTTGCAAGGAGTTTCATACCAATACGTTTGGATGCTCCTGAACCCATTACGGGAGGAACGAAGCACTCATATGAAGTAATCATAATATTTTTCACCTTTCCCTTTCTGTTTGTATTTAAACATTTTTAATTACATACCTTTGTATTTATTATGATACATTCCAAACATCGCGGTTACAACCGAAACGCCAAACTCTCTTATAACTTTAAGTTATAAGTTGAAGAATGGTTTTTCTTTGTTTACGAGTATATTTGCATTTCATTCTAAAAATTTCTCACATTTTGATATGACTTTAAAGATTCTTTTATTACCAAAGGTTATATATTATTCATTTTTATTGTCTTTGGTTTAAATTGGATTTATAATATTTACAACAATAATAAAGGAGGTAATTACTTGAATACCGCACAAATACGCTATTTCGTTACCGCCGCACAGTTGCAGAATCTGTCAAAAGCTGCAGAATATCTTCATATCAGCCAGCCTGCTCTTTCAAAAAGCATATCAAAGCTTGAAGAAGAGCTTGGAACTCCTCTTTTTGTAAGAGACGGCAAACGTATCTCGCTTAATCCTGCGGGTCAGCTTTTTCTTGAAAATGCCTGGGGCATACTCCGTAACCTTGACAATGCACTGCTTGAGGTCAATCAGCTTAAATCAAATGCAATTCCTATCATTTCTTTAGGTCTTTGCGAGCCTCATGAAGCAGTTTCATCGTGTATAGCTGAATTTGCTCTTTCTCACCCTGAGGTGGAGTTCGATATAAAATGTACTATAGAGGCCGATGAAAATCATGATATAAACCGTTACGATATGCTCTTTTGCCCCAACGACAGTAAATACAGCAAATTCAAAGGCGTGCCCTTCGGCGATGAATCTTATCTTGTTGCATTACCAGCAGAACATCCCTTAACAGACAAAGGGGCTCTTTCAACCAAAGATATCGAACATCAACCCTTTGTATTTTTAAATCACGAAAAAAGGTATATCGAAGAGCCTTATTACACATGCTTAGGCCTTAACATACCAATGAAAGCAAGGTATTTTACCAACAACCGTTTACAGCATCAGCAGTTTATTGCCTCCGGTATAGCTTTAGGCTTTGTTGCTGAAAGCTGTGCGGCAATATATAAAAAAGACAGCCGCATAAAGCTTCTGCCTATACTTAGTAATAAATTCAGAAGAAATCTTATGATATGCTTTAAAAGAGATAAACACCTCTCTCCAATTGCAAAGGAGTTCCGTCAGTTTATGTTTGAAAAATTCAATATAAAAGAAACTGATCAGCCTTAAAACAAAAAGGGTCCTGTTTTATCAAACAGGACCCTTTTAAACTATAATACGATTTACTCTCCGACAGCTTCGTCAAAGCTTTCCTCCATAAGTGCCGTTTCATATTTTTCAAGTACCGATGCCTGTACCCTCTCCCTTACGGATGCATTTATAGGATGAGCAACATCCCTGAACTCACCTTCTGCTGTTTTTCTGCTGGGCATAGCAATAAAAAGCCCCTGTTCACGTTCTATAACCTTTATATCATGAACAACAAACTCATTATCAAAGGTAACAGAAACAACCGCCTTCATTTTTCCTTCCTTATTAAGCTTTCTTACTCTTACATCTGTAATTTCCATAAATAAAGTCTCTCCTCTCATGTAACCGGGCGTTACCATCATATTTAAATTCCGATAATATACCCAACCTTCCTAAAGCCTCAGGAAATACTGTACCTTACGGATCTGTGACCTGACTTAAGATGCTTTTATGTATGAATAAAAGGCACAGCAGCATATATTTAAAAATATTCATTTTTCCATCAGCTTTGTTCCGATTATTATATTACCATACCAATTTCCAGTTTTAAACAAATTTAGTAATACAAATCCAGCTAAAAGTCGCTTTGATTTTACAAAAGCTTCTTTTTTTCGGTTTAGCATAAACATATATACGGTAAAAACCTTAATTGTACTGAAATTTTTTCAAAAATTATCCACTTATAGACTTTGCTTACTCATTGTAGTATAATTTTTAGGATCAAAAACTAAATTCAAGGAGTCCTCTTTATGACATCAGTTAAAAAGGAACACGTTTATTTTATAGGTATTGGCGGTATCAGTATGTCAGGTCTTGCTGAAATACTCCTTAACCGCGGAATATCCGTTTCAGGCACAGATATAAGTAAAAGCGATACCGTTCGCCATCTTGAAGAGCTTGGCATAAAAGTAAATATAGGCCACAGGGCAGAAAATATAACCAAAGATATAACTCTCGTTGTTTACACCGCGGCAGTAAAAGCGGATAATCCCGAAGTTATCGCCGCAAAAGAGCTTGGTATAGAAACCATAGAAAGAGCAGAGCTTCTAGGCAGGATAATGGCAGACTTTAAGCTGTCATTAGCTGTAAGCGGAACCCACGGCAAAACAACAACCACTTCTATGCTTTCAGAAATAACTATGGCAGCAGGTGTTGACCCCACCCTTTCCATAGGAGGCATACTTCCTTCAATAAACGGTACAACACGTATAGGCAGGGGTGACTATTTTGTTGCAGAAGCCTGCGAATACTGCGATAGCTTCCTTAAATTCGATCCTTTTCTCGAAATAATACTTAATATAGATGCAGACCATCTGGATTATTTTGAGGATCTAAACCACATACGCCGCTCCTTCAGAGCCTTTGCCAAGAGGACACCTAAAGGCGGATACGTTATTATAAACAGCGACATAGATAACATAGACTATATAACAGAAGAAACTGAGGCAGAGGTCATGACTTTCGGAACAGATAAAGAAAAAAGCGATGTATATGCCGAAAATATAACCTACGGGCCCAACGGTTATCCGTCATATGACCTTTGTTATAAAGATAGCTTCATAACAAAGATAGCCTTAAGCGTTCCGGGAGACCATAACGTAGTTAACTCTCTTGGTGCCGCTGCAGCAGCATTGGCATTGGGTCTTGATGCCGAAAGCATAAAGACAGGCCTTAAGAACTTCGGCGGAACTCACAGGCGTTTTGAATATAAAGGTGAAAGAAACGGCATAACCATATACGATGACTATGCCCACCATCCCACAGAAATAGCTGCTACTCTTTCAGCTGCAAGAAAAAGTTTTCCTGACAAAAAAATATGGTGCATCTTCCAGCCCCATACATATTCACGCACCCTTTCTCTTATGGATGAATTTGCTTCTGCCTTTAAAGATGCAGACAGCATAATAATTGCGGACATTTATGCCGCCAGAGAAAAAGACACAGGGGCAGTACATTCAAAAGATTTGGTTAAAAATATCAAATCGTGCGGCGGAAATGCAATATATATAGGCGATTTTTCCGAAATAAAAAATTATATATTAAATAGCTGTACAAACGGTGATTTGTGTATAACTATGGGTGCCGGAGATATATTTAAGGTCGGAGAAGATCTTATTAAGGGGTAATTATTCACATTATCCACAAAGTTATTCACAATCCACACATTCATTTCTGTTAAAAAATATTAAAAATTATTTATATCAACTTTTTCACAAAAAAACATTTACCTGCTGTTTTCTCATTTTAACAGCAGGTTTTTTCTTTTTATCTCCCCATTATTTTTTATGCAATATTAACCGTTGACAAAATATAAAAAACAGTTTTTTCTTTAAAAAAACTGTTTTTGTGTGAAATTAGGCAACCCTTATCGCATCCGTATCAGCAAGATTTGTAAAAATTAAATAATATGTATCAAAAAAACAAGTTTCATTTACCTTGAGCTTAAAATATGATACGATAAATTTACCTAAAAAATGAAACGGAGGCCTTATTTATGGCAAAGCTTTATTTTAAATATGGAGCAATGGGCAGCTCAAAATCCGCCCAGGCACTTATTACAAAATTCAACTACGAAGAGCTTGATATGAAGGTATGGCTTATAAAGCCCTCTATAGATACAAGGGACGGAGCCAATATAATAAAATCAAGGATAGGCTTGAAACAGGAGGCAGAGGTTATTTATCCCGATATGGACATCTCCTCCATCTATAAGGATAAAGAAAACGTAGACGTTATAATTTCTGACGAATCACAGTTTTTCACTCCGGAACAGATAGACCAGCTTCGTTTTATTGTTGATAATTACAATATACCTGTTCTCTGCTTCGGCTTAAGAACAGACTTCCTTACACATATGTTCCCCGGAAGCTTAAGACTTATGGAGCTTGCAGACTCAATAACAGAAATAAAAACTGTTTGCCGTTGCGGTTCAAAAGCAACAGTAAATGCACGTATAGACGGAACAGGCAAAATAATTACAGAAGGCTCTCAGGTATTCCTTGGTGATAACGACAGCTACATAGCTATGTGTCATCGCTGTTGGAAAAAGACCATCGCAGAACAGAACAAATAAAAAAAGATACCTCTTTATATGAGGTATCTTTATATTCATTTATTTATATGGTTACTTATCCTCTGCATTATCATATCAAGGGCAACAAGATTTCTTCCGCCTTCAGGCACGATGATATCGGCATTTTTACGGCTGGGCTGAACAAACTGCTCATGCATAGGCTTTACAGTTGTAAGATACTGATCTATTACGGATTCAAGGCTTCTGCCTCTTTCGCGTACATCTCGTCTTATACGTCTTAAAATACGCACATCCGCATCAGTATCAACAAATATCTTCACATCCATAAGGTCGCATATACGCTTGTCCTGGAAAATAAGTATACCTTCAACAATAACCACCTTTGAAGGGTTGATAACAGTTATTTTCTCAGAGCGGTTGTGCACCGTATAGTCATACACAGGGCAGCTTACCGAGTGGCCCTTTTTAAGCTCCTTAAGATGCTTAAGAAAAAGGTCATTATCAAAAGCATTGGGGTGGTCGTAATTAAGCTTGCACCTCTGCTCATATGTAAGATCATCGTGAGCCTTATAATAATTATCGTGATAAACAACGCTTACTTTATTGCCGAAGCGCTCCACTATACGCCTTGTTATGGTGGTCTTGCCGCTTCCCGTTCCTCCGGCAATGCCTACTATCATTATTTCTGACACGGTTTTGCCCCCTTGAATAGTCTTTTTATATCTATTAAAATATATAATATCACAATTAAAACGAACTTTAAACTTTATTTTTAAAAAGGAGCATTTTTTATGGATATATCAAAAATATTAAAAACAGTTGATCACACCCTTCTTAACCAGGCGGCAACATGGGATGAGATAAAGGTTATCCTTGACGATGCAGTAAAATACGAAACAGCTTCTGTATGTATTCCTGCATCCTACGTTAAAGATGCCGCAGATTATCTTGCAGGAAGGATCCCTGTATGTACTGTTATCGGCTTCCCTAACGGTTACAGCACAACAGCTGTAAAATGCTTTGAAACAGAGGATGCTGTAAAAAACGGTGCCGAAGAGATAGATATGGTTATAAATATCGGCTGGGTAAAGGATAAAAAATATGACGCTGTGCTTGAGGAGATAAAAGCTGTCAAAAAAGCCTGCGGCGGAAAGCTTTTAAAAGTAATCATCGAAACCTGCCTGCTTACAGACGAAGAAAAAATCGAACTTTGTAAAGTTGTTAGCGAATCCGGTGCGGAATATATCAAAACAAGCACAGGCTTCGGTGGCGGCGGTGCAACATTTGATGATGTAATACTCTTTAAAGAAAACATTGCCCCTCATTTAAAAATAAAAGCAGCCGGCGGGATCGCAGACCTTTCTGATGCAGAAAAATTCCTTTCCCTCGGTGCAGACAGACTCGGCACAAGCAGGGTTGTAAAAGCAGTAAAAAATATAAATGATAACGAAAAAGGCGGATACTGATCCGCTTTTTTTAATTAAATCAATATATGTAAGTACATAGTAATGTTAAAAAGTACATATTTTAGGCTTAATATTTATAAGGTTTGATAAAATAATCAAAAAGTTGTTTTTTTGAAATCATTTAGCTGTAGTTTTAACACTGTTTTTTAGTACAAATTTCACAATTATATTCAAAGTATAGTGTTGATTGTTGTTTTAATGACCAAACTATGATATTATCTTCATAGGCCGTTGATATACGGCTTTATGTGCGTATTTCGATAAAAATACGGCAAAATAACATGTGTTCATTTATTAAATGGAGGGAGAACAAACATGAAAAAATTACTTGCTTTAGTTCTTGCCGGTGTTATGGTATTAGGTATGGCTGCTTGCTCAAAACCTGCTGAAGAAACACCCGCAGAAACTACTACAACAACAGAAGGTTATGAGATCGCTCTTGTTACTGACGTAGGTAACATCGACGACAAATCATTCAACCAGGGTACATGGGAAGGCGTTGTTGAATTCGCTGAAACAAACGGAAAAACATACGCTTACTACCGTCCTTCAGAGGACTCAACAGAGGCTCGTTTAGAGTCAATCGCTGCTGCTATCGATAAAGGTGCAAAAGTAGTTGTTTGCCCCGGCTACCTCTTCGAGGATGCTATTTACGAAGCACAGGCAAAATATCCTGAGGTTCAGTTCCTTCTTCTTGACGGCGAGCCCCACACAGCTGACTACTCAGTTTATGAAACAGCAGCTAACACACACAACATCCTTTACAAAGAAGAGCAGGCTGGTTACCTTGCTGGCTACGCTGCAGTAAAAGATGGTTACAGAAGCCTTGGTTTCTGTGGTGGTATGGAAGTTCCCGCTGTTCAGCGTTTCGGTTTCGGCTTCGTTCAGGGTGCTGACGCAGCTGCTGCTGAGCTTGGTGAGCAGATCGATGTTAAATACTGGTATTCAGGTGCATTCGCTCCTTCAGACGACACACTTAACAAAATGGCTGCATGGTACACAGAGGGTACAGAAGTTGTATTCGCATGTGGTGGCGGTCTCTACTTAAGCGTTGTTGCTGCTGCTGAGGCTGCTGGCGCAAAAGTTATCGGTGTTGACGTTGACCAGTACGCAGAAAGCGACCTCATCATCACATCAGCTATGAAAGAACTTGCTAACTCAACAATCCTTTCACTTGATGCTCTTTACGCTAACAACTTAGTATGGCCTGAAGGTTATGCTGGTACAACAGCTAAATTAGGTGCTGCTGAAGGTTGTGTAGGTCTTCCTACAGCTGAAACATCATGGAGATTTGAGAATTACACAGTTGCTGAGTACGAAGCATTATTTGCAGAGATGGTTGCTGGAAACATCGCAGTTTCAGACGCTATCGATGCAGCTCCTGCTGTAACAAATGCAACAGTTGATTATCAGGGATAATTAACCAAAATCATTAAAAGCGAGCCTTTAAAAGGCTCGCTTTTTTAGTGCATTTTTTTACTTTTTTTGATTTTACTTTTACGCTATATAGGTTATAATAGATATGATGCACAAGTCCCCGTTTTAAGGGGCATAATACATTAAGGAGTGGTGACATTGGATTACGTAATAGAAATGCTGAATATCACCAAAAAATTCCCGGGTATAATAGCTAATGATAACATTACCCTCCAGCTTAAAAAAGGCGAAGTACACGCCCTCTTAGGAGAAAACGGAGCAGGTAAATCCACTTTAATGAGTGTTCTTTTCGGTCTTTATCAGCCCGAAGAAGGTGTTATCAAAAAAAATGGCGAAATAGTTAAGATCAAAAATCCTAACGACGCCAACGCTCTTAACATCGGTATGGTTCATCAGCACTTCAAGCTGGTAGACGTGTTCTCCGTGCTTGATAATATCATTTTAGGCGTAGAGCCTAACAAATTCGGCTTTATACAGAAGGCCGAGGCAAGAAAGAAAGTTATTGAAATATCGGAAAAATATGGTCTTAAAATCGATCCCGATGCAATGATCGAGGATATTTCCGTAGGTATGCAGCAGAGGGTAGAGATCCTTAAAATGCTTTACCGCGAAAATGAGATCCTTATTTTTGACGAACCTACAGCCGTTCTTACCCCCCAGGAAATAGACGAGCTTATGGAGATCATGAGAAACTTCACAAAAGAAGGTAAATCCATACTTTTCATAACTCATAAATTAAACGAGATCATGGCCGTTGCAGACAGATGTACGGTTCTGCGCAAGGGCAAATATATGGGTACGGTAGAAATCAAAAACACTACCAAGGAAGAGCTCAGCCAGATGATGGTTGGCCGTAACGTAAACTTCAAGGTAGACAAAAAGCCTTCCGACCCCACAGATACAATATTAAGTGTAAGAGGAGTTTCTCTCCCTTCAAAAACACATAAGGCTGATGCTGTTAAAGACGTTTCATTTGATATCCGTGCAGGCGAAATAGTTTGTCTTGCAGGTATCGAGGGTAACGGTCAGACAGAATTTACTTATGCTCTTACCGGTCTTGAAAAACCTTCAAAAGGTACTATAACTCTGTGCGGACAGGACATTACAAATATGCCTATCAGAGAAAGAAGCAAGCTTGGTATGAGCCATATCCCCGAGGACAGACATAAACACGGTCTCGTTCTTGACTTTACTCTTGAAGATAATATGGTCCTTCAGCGTTACTGGGAAAAAGATTTCCAGAAAAACGGCTTTATCAACAAAGGTGCCGTAAGAAAATATGCCGAAAGACTTATTGCTCAGTATGACGTAAGAAGCGGACAGGGTCCCATAACTATCTCCCGTTCAATGAGTGGCGGTAACCAGCAGAAAGCTATCATCGCCCGCGAAATAGATAAAGACCCTAAACTCCTTGTTGCTATACAGCCTACACGTGGTCTTGACGTTGGTGCTATCGAATATATCCATAAACAGCTTGTAAACGAGCGTGATAACGGCAAAGCCGTTCTTCTTGTTTCCCTTGAGCTTGATGAGGTTATGAACGTTTCAGACCGTATCCTTGTTATGTACGAGGGTGAAATAGTAGGCGAATTTGATCCTGAAAAAACTACTGTGGAAGAGCTTGGCCTTTATATGGCCGGCGCTAAAAAGCAGGAAAGAAAGGAGGACGCAAATGAAGAATAAAGGTTCAATTTTTGAAAATCCCGGCTTTATAAGCCTTCTTGCTTCTCTCATATCTATATTATGCGGTCTCCTTATCGGTGTTATACTGCTTTTAGCCTTCAATGCTCCCTTTGCAGGTCAGGGTCTTGTAAACCTTCTTACTGCAGGTATAAGCACACCCGCAAAATTTGCTAAAGTCCTTTACCAGGCAGCTCCCCTTATTTTAACAGGTCTTTCTGTAGGCTTTGCCTTTAAAACAGGTCTTTTCAATATCGGAGCTTCCGGTCAGTATACTGTAGGCGCAGCTGCAGCGCTTATCTGTGGTATAGTTTTTAAAATGCCCTGGTTTGTCTGCCTTATCGCGGCAATGATAGCAGGTGCAGTATGGGGCTTCTTCCCCGGACTTTTCAAGTCAATATTTAACGTAAACGAAGTTATCACGGCAATTATGTTCAACTGGATAGGCCTTTTTGCAGTTAACGTAACTCTTGCAAATATACCTTCCGTTCTTGCCAACTACTACGGTGCATCCAATGCAGACCGTACAGCAGCCCTTGCAGCATCAAACCCTTCAGCTATCATTCCTAAGGCAGGTCTTGACCAGCTGCTTGGCTCAAACTATATGAACATAAGTATCTTTATTGCAATAATAGTTGCAATAATCATATATATCATACTTAACAAAACTATTTTCGGCTATGAACTTAAAGCCTGCGGTGCAAGCCCTTCAGCCAGCGTTTATGCCGGAATCAATGCAAAACGTAATATAATCCTTTCAATGGTGATCGCAGGTGCCCTTGCAGGTATCGGCGGCGGCATCTACTACCTTGCAGGTACAGGCCAGTATACTATTGAAAAATCATTACTTGCTATGGGCTTTAACGGTATCCCCGTTGCCCTCCTTGCTTCATCAAACCCTATAGGAACTATCTTCTCTGCCCTCTTTATTTCCTACATACAGGTAGGCGGAGAAGCTATGCAGCCCGAGTTTGCGGTTGAAACTATAGACATAATCATTTCAGCGATCATTTACTTAAGTGCTTTCTCACTCCTTATGAAAACGCTTCTTTCAAAATTCCTTTCACGTAAAGGAATAGGTGGCGGAGAGAATGCCAACGCAGAACCCGCACCCTTACCGGATACAGAAAACACCGCCAAGGAGGTGACAGAAGAATGACAATTTTAGCTG
>SVDG01000060.1 GCA_015057875.1 Lachnospiraceae bacterium
GAATCTGTTGTTTCCACATCTCCAATAAAAGAGCAATGTTTGATTTCGGCTGTTGAATCACACATAACTGTTGTACTGGATTTATAATTCTCCATCGTAAAACCGCTTAATACTGCGCTGTTTTTCAACCTGAAGAATGATCCAGACTCATATGTATCCGCTCTTATAATGGCAATATCCTTGTCAGTTTCCAGAGCAACACCGTCCAGCGTAATTTCTGCCGATATAGCAATAGTATCTCCATCCTCTGCGGCGGCAATGGCTATTTCCAGTTCTTCCAGCGTTCCAACCGTGACAGTTGTTTGGTTTTCTGCCTCTTGCGGTTGTTCGCCGCCCTCTGTATCATCTGCGGCAAATGCGCTCGTTATCATAGATACCATAAGCGCAAGTACCAGTAAAAAACAAAGTGTTCGTTTCATTTGCGCAATTCCTCCAATTTCTTGTTTTTGGCTGTCATGCTGGCAACCAGATCACTTATCATTGCGGCCTCCGCTGCTGTCAAACCTGATATATCAACTGTCCGATGATTGGAACAGCCTAACAGGTAATCAGTTGTCACACCGTACAGCGTAGCCAGCTTTACAAGAGCGGTATATGTAGGCTGCCGCAAATCATTTTCCCATAGGGAAATGCTTGACCGTTCCACATTGATTAAACACGCCACTTGATCTTGCCTTAAATGCTTTTCTGTTCGTAATTGTTTTAATTTCTCACCCAATTCAACAATCATTGCGGGTATCACCTCCACGCAATATTGTAAGGATAGCAGATTTTGCGTTGCAGTAGGCAACATCGGCGTTTCAGTTCGTCAAAGCAAAAAAAGACCGACACTCAACACTGAGTATCGGTCTAATATTCATATCGGACGCAAATGGTGTCAAACTGGTGTCAAATTCACCCTGACCACTCAAAAAGTCCCCATAATTATGGGCATTTTAAGATAGATTTCAAATCCTGCCGTGACATATAAAAAGTACATTTATCATACCAAAACCTCCATAAAACACATATTATTTATAGTTTAACATATATACCCAAAATAATACAGCAAATAACCTACAAATACGACAACTATGCCATGATTCATTGAGGATGCGGTGTTGATCTATAAGCCTGCGTCTTTTTATTTGGGACAAAACAAAAATCACCTCCATAAAATAAGTTAAGGAGGTGATAATTTGAAAAATCTGGCTGTTTTATATTATAACGAGGGCTATAACTGCTCTCAGTGCATCTTAAAGGCTTTTGAAGATAAATATTCATATCATATCGAACCTACTTTATATAAATCACTTAATGCCGTAAACACTGGCCTTGGTGTAGGCTCTGTATGCAGTGCCATCGTAGCAGGAATAATGATTTTCGGTCTTGTTTTCGATGATGCAACAGCACATAGAACAAGGCTTAAGCTTCTGGCCGATTTCGATGCTTATTATGGAAGCATTAACTGTTCAGGACTTAATAACGCAAGGACACGATATGGAAGCTGTGAAAAGATCATCTCTGCTGCCGCATATTTTACGGAGATGATACTCCTTGAGGAAGGATTTCGTCAATAACTGCAGGCAGATATTTTTTATCATCTGCCTTGTTTAAGCTGTTCATCCTTCTCATCCAGCGGGAATTTATAACGGAGAGCTCTTCATTTCTTTGCGCAAGCTTTCTTGAAAGCTCTCCTATTTTTTTGTTTGCCTCATTAAGCTGTTTCTCATATATTTCATTTTTGTTTTTCAGTATCCTTACCTCTTCCGATATGCCGGCATTATCATTTATTGTTTTTTTATCTTCATACGCTTCTTTTACCGAAAACTCCTCACAAAAATCATTCATAAGGACTATTTCGTTAGTTGCAGAACAAACATAAACCTCCGAACAACCTGTCACCGTGCCGCTTACAAACTCAGCCTTTATTATAGCTGACGAAAGCTTCATCCTGTGCCTGTAAACAGGACAGAAGTTTTTTCCGTTATCATCGGAATATGAACAGAAAATTCCATTACCTACCGTTGAAACAAGCCACACCCTTTCTTTAACAACAAACAAAACACAGCTGTTTATCCTGCCGTTTTCCCATATGATCCTGTTTTCACTAAAACCTGCACTGTTTTTATTCTTATATATAAGCTGACTTCCTCTGCGTACGTTTATAACAAAGGCCATATGTATCGTATCCCCTGCTATGACAGAAGATACATCCGAAACCACTGTTGTTGGCGGAAACAGCGATACAGCCTTTCCTATCCTTAAAGGAGCAAGCGATATTTCTTTCATAGCAAGTCCTTCCCCCTGCTTATTGCAGAACACAAGCAAATGATACGGGGTTATGTTTATGACCATATACGGAGATGATGAAAGCGGTTTTATATTTTCGCAAACTACAGGCAACTGCCATTTTTTATTCACAAACGAAACCGCATTAAGGGTCTCCTCTCCCTTTTTCTCTGACGGGCAGTTATATAAAATATCCGTTCTATCCTTAAGAGTATATATATAAAATTTAGTATTATCGTACGGCGATGCATTTAAAAACAGGCGTTCCTCCCATTTTTCGCCTTTATATCGGCATATATAAATATCACCATTCGTTTTTTTAACTATAACAACAGGCCTCCCGTTATCGTAGCACACTGAAAAGACAGGAAGCACATTTTCAGACACTTTTAAAGCCTCATCTTCCGCACGCCTGTATTCTTTTATAAAAATACTGCCGTCTTTATAGAACAAAACAAAAATATGTCCGTTACCGTCCTTAAAAACCTTTATCTTAGCTGATTGCATATTTACACACTCTCCGCTTTTTATTACAATAATATTAAAGCTAAACATATAAAATACCTACGGAGGATAAATATGGAAAATAAAAAACTCGGTTTCGGACTTATGAGACTTCCCCTTTTGACAGAAGGCAAGCCCGAAAGCATAGATAAAGAACAGGTAAATAAAATGGTCGACCTGTTTATCGAAAACGGATTTACTTATTTTGACACAGCTTATATGTATCACAACTTCAAAAGTGAGCACATAGTAAAAGAATGCCTTGTGGACAGATACCCTAGAGAGAGCTATAAACTTGCAACAAAGCTTCCTCTTTCAATGCTTAAAGAAAAGGATGACCTTGAAAGGATATTCAATGAACAGCTTGAAAAATGCGGTGTGGATCATTTTGACTACTATCTCATCCATAACATTCAGCTTGGTCTTTATGAAACAGCCGAAAGACTTGAAGTATTTGATTTTGTTGCAAAGAAAAAAGCCGAAGGTAAAGCAGGTAAAATCGGCTTCTCATACCATGATAATGCAAAACTGCTTGATGAAATACTTACAAAGCACCCTGAGATAGATTTCGTTCAGCTTCAGATGAATTATTTAGACTGGGATAATGCCAGCATACAGTCACGTTTATGCTATGAAACAGCAAGAAAGCATAACAAGCCCGTTATAGTTATGGAGCCTGTTAAAGGCGGAATCCTTGCTAATGTTCCCGAAAAAGCGGCAGAACTTTTTAAAAGCTACGCCCCTGCTTCTTCAATTCCCTCCTGGGCTATACGCTTTGCGGCAGATAACGAAGGTGTATTTATAGTGCTCAGCGGCATGAGTGATATTTCTCAGCTTGAGGATAATATATCATATATGAAAGAGTTTAAACCTCTTGACGATAAAGAAAAAGAAATTATCAAAAAAGTTGTGGATATAATAAACTCCAATGCAGAGATAAGCTGTACTTCTTGCAGATATTGTGTTGACGGATGTCCCAAAAACATAGCTATACCCAACTATTTTGAGCTTTATAATGCCGAAAAAAGAAACCCCAGCAAGGGCTGGTCATTGAATATGACTTATTACGAAAACCTTGCTAAAAACAACGGCAAGGCGTCTGACTGTATAGAGTGCGGAAAGTGTGAAAAGATATGCCCCCAGCATATTGCCATAATTGACGGACTTAAGGAAGTAGCCAAAGCCCTGGAAAAAGAATAAAGCAAAAGCTACCTCCTAACAAAAAACGGCTTGTCAGTTGATCCTGACAAGCCATTCTTATTTTTAATGTTCATCGGGCAAAGGTGCATCTGTAACACTTACTGCCATAGGTTTATATTTTCTTTGTTTCCATCTTTCCTCATTCTTTTTGATCCAGAGGAAAATTATACCTGTACAAACAAGGCCGATCACAAAGCTTAAAACATCTCTTACATTGCCCAAGCCTGCCGCATTAAGTATAAAATAGCTGGGGATAAGGCCCACCATAAAACCAATAAGCGGAAGACCATAAACAATAAAAAGGGCACTGATAAATCCATCGGGACTTATCTCAACATTTACCCAGTCACCCACCTGTGCAAAACAGTTATTCTCTGCCTCTATTATCATTTCCTGCTCTGTCATACCGGCTATACAGGCTCTGCATTTAGCACAAGCCTCTTTTCTGGTCATAGACACAGTAAGCATGTTTTCATCTTTAACTTCTATAACACGTCCTTTTTCAGCCATCGTCATCTCTCCTTTCACAATTCTTGTATCTATCTGAATGAAATTTATTTCAAAGCAAAAAAAGACTCTGCCGAGCCGTATTTAATCCAGGAAGTTTAAAACCTGCGTTGCAGGTGGTGTTAGTCCTTTATGCTTTACGCTCCCGAAGCAAGCCGGTATGCAAGCCACATAAAGAGAACAATTCCCTAAGGTTAAAGTGTTGGTTAAAAACAAATCCTTAAAACTCGTACTCGGAAGAGTGTTCCTTTAGGCCTATTATACCGTTACAGCCCTTAAATTTCAATATTTCTCGTATATTTTAATAAAAACCGTCAATTTCAATAAAACTTTGATTTGTCAATACTCTTTTGCAAGCTTTTTATTTTCGCAATATTCATAAAGCATTATAATGTAGTGTTTTATCAATGCCGTAACAGGCACTGCAAAAACCATACCCGTTATACCAAACAAATCACCAAAAACAGCAAGTCCCGTTATAACAAGCACAGGATGAAGCTTAACGCTTTTGCCTACGACCTTGGGCACTATTATAAGAGTATCTATCTGCTGAAGTATGATAACAATGACCGCGGCATAAAGCGCCCTTAAAGGTGTTCCGCTCATGATCCCAAGCACCACCGATAGCACAAACGCTGTTATTGCACCAAAATAAGGTATAAGGTTTGAAAAACCCGATATCACACCTATAACGGGTGCATACGGTATGCCTATTATCCAGAAACTTATCCCGACAAGCACAGCCATAATAACAGCATCCATAAACTGACCGGAGATATACCCCGCAAAGGTATCCGAAATATCCGCAAAAAACATTTTCACTATACCGGAAATTCTGTCCGGCAAGAACACATCCGAAGCCCTTTTTGCATAGTATATTATTCTGTCGCTGTCAGATAAAAAATAAAATGCTGCCGTAAAACCAATAGCAATATTAACTATCCACGAACCTGTTTTTGTAATCCCCTGTGCTACATCCCTGACACCCTGTTTTATTGCTTCCGTGATATATAATACAATGCTTTCAATATAGCCATCCACGTTTTCAAGTATACCCCACTGGGCAAGCTTGACCTTAAGCATAACAAATATATCCGCAAAGTCCTCAACCGATGCATTTATGCTGTCCGCAAGGGTATCTATACTGTCAATGTCAAATTTAAAGAACAGAACAAAAATAAATGCTGTCAAAGCAACCGCAAGGGTCATATATGATGCCGCTGTTGCCTTTACTCTTTTTCTGAACCCGTTTTTATATTCAGCCTTAAAATGTCTGTCATAAAAACGGACGATCCTGTTTAAAAACAGCACCACTATAAGCGATACGATCAGCGGAGCAAAAACATCTGTTATCCCCGCTAATATTGCCGCTATAAGCTTTAATACCGCCTTTATATCATATATCACAAGCCCTCCCGTAAAAACGGCGAGGGCTGTGAGTACAAAATAAACACAATTTCTGAAATTCTTATCATTCCAGAGAGATTTCATCCTATCAATCCTATTTTATTTCATATTTTTCAAAACGGCTTTGATGAACTCCCATGTTGATGCAACTGATTTGATACTTAATCTTTCCTGAGGTGTGTGAACATCCCACATATCGGGACCGATAGAGATCATATCCACACCGGGCATTTTTTCTGCAAATAATCCACACTCGAGACCTGCATGCATAGCCATAACAACAGGCTCTTTACCATACATCTGAGTATATGTTTCTTTAAAGAGCTTAAGAAGCTCGCTATCGGGATTAAATTCCCATCCGGGATAATCTGCGTGCATATCACAGCTTCCACCTGCAAGGGCCGCAATATCCTCAAATTTTGAGCATAAAGCTTCTTTTCTTGTTGCAACTGAGCTTCTTACAGAGTTGCCGAATCTTACACAGTTTTCATCAGTAGCTATTATACCCAGATTACATGAAGTTTCTACAAGATCTTTAATATCTGTGCTCATTGCTCTAACTCCGTAAGGGATAAGGTTGATAACCCTTACTAAGTTTTCGCCATCTTCCTTAACAATAGGGTCAAGCTCTGTTACGTTTTCAGTAACTGTGATAAGTACCTGTTCCTCAACGCCTCTGTACTCAGCACATAATGTTTCTGCAAGTGCTGCAGACTTTTCTTTAACAGCTGTAACATCGCTGTCTTTAACAGCAACTATAGCACAGCAGTCTCTTGTTATAGCATTATCAACATTTCCGCCGTTTACAGATACGATCCTTAAATCAGCTTCTGATGAAAGTGCTCTTAAAACTCTGCCCATAAGCTTGTTTGCATTAGCTCTCTGAAGATGTATCTCCGCACCTGAATGTCCGCCTTTAAGTCCGCCGATATTTACGCTTAAAACAGTATATCCGCTTACTTTTTCACGTCTTACGGGAATATTTAAGTTTACTCTTCTTCCGCCACAGCAGCTTACAAGTAAATAGCCTTCTTCTTCGCTGTCAAGGTTTATAAGTTTTCTGGCTTTAAGGTAAGATGCATCAAGAGCTTTTGCACCACCCATCCCTGTTTCTTCGTCTGTAGTTATAACTACCTCAACAGGAGGATGCTCGATAGTATCGTCATCAAGCACAGCAAGAGCAAACGCAACAGCTATACCGTTATCTCCGCCGAGAGTTGTTCCTGTTGCTGAAAGAAGGTCTCCCTCAACCTTAAGCTGTAAGGGGTCTTTTAAGAAGTCATGTGTGCTTCCGTCCTCTTTTTCGCACACCATATCGCTGTGTCCCTGTAAGATAACAGCAGGTGAATTCTCGTAGCCTGCAGAACCGCCCTTTTTAATAATAACGTTATTAGCACTGTCCCTTACATATTCTAAATTTCTGTCGATAGCAAATTTTTCAAGGTATTTGCTTATCGCTTCTTCATTTCCACTTCCTCTGGGGATCTGGCTTATTTCTTCAAAAAAGCCAAAAACTGATTTAGGTTCAATATTTAATGACATTTTTTATTCCTCCGTTTTTTATTAGTTTTTAAAGCTGTGGATAGGTGCCGGTATCCTTCCGCCCCTATCTATAAAATCCTTACAGCTGTATTTATTTACAGGCATAATAGGTGCATAGCCTAAAAGTCCGCCAAAGTGTGCTGTTTCTCCAACCCCCTTGCCGATAACAGGGATTATCCTCACGGCTGTTGTTTTGCTGTTTATCATACCGATAGCACTCTCATCAGCGATGATACCTGAAATAGTTTCTGCCGGTGTATCGCCGGGGATCGCTATCATATCAAGACCAACTGAGCAAACACATGTCATAGCCTCAAGCTTTTCAAGAGTCAATGCTCCGATCTCTGCCGCCTCTATCATTCCGTGGTCCTCGCTTACGGGAATAAAAGCACCGCTTAAGCCGCCAACATAGCTTGATGCCATAACTCCGCCCTTTTTAACATTGTCATTAAGGAGGGCTAAAGCCGCTGTTGTGCCGGGTGCACCCGCTTTTTCAAGACCAAGCTGTTCAAATATCTCTGCTATAGAATCACCAACCTCAGGTGTAGGTGCAAGAGATAAGTCGATTATACCAAAAGGGACTCCAAGTCTTTTTGAAGCCTCCTGTGCAACAAGCTGACCAACACGTGTTATTTTAAAGGCTGTTCTCTTTATGGTTTCGCAGACTGTTTCAAAGTCCTTGCCTTTTGATTCCTCAAGGGCCCTTTTAACAACACCGGGGCCGCTTACGCCTACGTTGATCACACAGTCCTTTTCTCCAACGCCATGGAAGGCACCTGCCATAAAGGGGTTATCCTCAACAGCATTACAGAAAACAACAAGCTTGGCACAGCCTAAAGAGTCGTTTTCTTTTGTAAGCTCTGCTGCCTCTTTTATTATCTCGCCCATTCTTTTAACGGCATCCATATTTATACCGTTTCTTGTTGTGCCTACGTTTACCGATGAACAAACTCTTTCTGTAACCTTTAAAGCTTCAGGTATGGAGTTTATAAGTATTTCATCACTTCTTGTACATCCTTTCTGTACAAGAGCAGAAAAACCGCCGATAAAGTTTACGCCAACATCTTTTGCAGCACGGTCAAGAGTCTGTGCAACAGATACGTATGAATCTGTTTTGCAGCCTGCCGCAGCTATGGCAATAGGTGTTACTGATATCCTTTTATTAACGATCGGTATTCCAAACTGTTTTTCAAGTTCGTTTCCAACTTTAACAAGATCCTTTGCACAGGTCGTTATTTTGTTGTAAACCTTTTCGTTAAATTTATCTATATCGGAATCAGCACAATCCATAAGATTTATACCCATTGTGATAGTCCTTACATCAAGCTTTGATTCCTGTATCATTTTATTGGTTTCAATAATCTCAAATTTTGAAATCATATCCATTACCTCCCTGAATTATATTCTGTGCATGCTGTTGAATATATCTTCATTCTGGATACGGATAGAAACACCGATCTTGTCCCCAAGCTTTTCAAGGTCATCAGCTACGGCATCAAAGCCTTTATTAGCGCCTTTCATATCTACTATCATTATCATATTGAAATATCCCTGAAGTATAGTCTGTGATATATCAAGGATATTGATATTGCTCTCAGCAAGATAATTACAAACACCTGCAATAATACCTACTTTATCGTGTCCTAAAACCGTTATAATGCTATTCATGACAATAACCTCCCAAAAAAATAATGCTAACATTATATCGTTTTATTTTACCATACTTATGCTGCACTAATCAACAGCATAAAATCATATAAAAACAAAAGGCGAACAATAAAATGTCCGCCCTTTATTTGTTTACTGCCTCTTCAATTTTTTCTTTGACATAGTCAAAATCTTTCTCACTGCTTACAAGCACAAATCCGTATTTTGATTTAAGATGATCGTATGTAACACATCTGCACATACATCCGCAGACAATAATAATAAAATCATAGTCATTTTCATCTCTTACAAATTCAAATTCATACTCCGGATGGTCTGCTATATATTTTTTAGCAACAACGCCTCTTTCATAGAAAGGGTTACATCCGCCACAAAATTTAATACCTACTTTAAGCATCAGGTCACCTCGTATTTAAAAAAATATGGGATAATATATTACTATATTACCCCATATCGGAAACTATTTAAATAGTTTTTTTAAAATTATTTGTTTACGAAATGTTTCTCTTTAGCTTTCTCAACGAATGCTTTCATACCAATTGTCTGGTCCTCTGTTGAGAAGCAGTTGCCAAATAACTGGCACTCGAACTCGATACCGTCTGTGATGCTTGACTCAACACCGTGGTTGATAGCCATCTTGCACTGGTTAACAGCGATGGGAGCCTGAGCACAGATCATCTGAGCTGTAGCCATAGCTTTGTCCATAAGCTCTTCAGCGGGGATAACTGCGTTTACAAGGCCGATCTCTTTAGCTTCTTCTGCACCGATAACTTTGCCTGTGTAGCATAATTCTTTAGCCATTCTGGGGCCTACTGCTCTTGAAAGTCTCTGTGTGCCGCCGAAACCGGGTGTAACACCAAGACCTACCTCGGGCTGACCAAATTTAGCTTTGTCTGAAGCGTAGATGAAGTCACAGCTCATAGCAAGCTCACAGCCGCCGCCTAAAGCGAAGCCGTTAACAGCAGCTATAACGGGTTTGCCCATTGTCTCGATGCCTCTGAAGATTGTGTTACCTGTTTTTGCCCATGTGTAAGCTTCCATAGGTTTCATATCCTGCATGTAAACGATGTCAGCACCTGCTGCGAAAGCTTTGCCAGCACCTGTAAGGATAACAACATAAACTTCCTC
>SVDG01000061.1 GCA_015057875.1 Lachnospiraceae bacterium
ACAACGAATGAACCTACTGTAAGGCTTATACCTGTAACAAGTCCGATGGGAGCGGCGGGCTGGAAACCAACCAATGCAGCGCCGTTGCCTGAAGCGATGTTATAAATAAGACAATATGCAAGAACAACTCCCAATAAAGGAACAGCTATTCTGTTGAGCCATTTAAGTCCGCTGAAACGGAAGCAGGCTGTAACGAGCATAATGATGCCCCATACAACAGATGCTGCCCACACAGGGATATTTATACCTGTCATTCCGCATACCATAGAAGCAAATGATGAACCGCAAACGGCAGCCTGTACGCCGAACCAGCCTATGCATGAAATAGCAAGTACAGTACTGATTATGTATTTTGCGCCTTTTTCACCAAGCGCTGCGCCGGATAAAACAGCTGTAGGTAAACCTGTATCGCAGGCCTGCATACCCATGAAACTCATAAAAACGCAGATAAGGGCAAAACCTATAGCCATAGATAATGCTGCTGTTCCAAGGGGAAGACCGGATCCGACCATACCACCTATCATAAGGGCGGGTATACAGATCATAGCTCCTATCCATACCATAGCAATTGAGCCCCAGCTCTGTCTTTCTTCAGCTTTGATCTCAAATGCAGAATTTTGTTTTGACATATAAAACACCTTCTCTTTCGTAATATAATATTGAACATTATAGGCGATTTAATGCGTAAAAGTGAATGTTTCTACAGCTGAAAAAGATGCGTGGTATTTTGTCCTTTGGGACAAAAAGAAAGTGCGTTTACAGCTTTAGTATCTGTATACGCACTTACAGTTATTAATTATATAGGTTTTTCCAGTAAACGTTTTATTGCTGCCGCTTTATATAGGTTGAATTTTTCAGGTTCCTTATTAACATTGTAGCCAAGACATGCCCCGATGCGCCCTAAACGGTATTTTATTGTGTTTTTATGTAAGAAAAGCAGTTCTGCGCAACGGCTTACACCGCTTTCTGCATCAAGAAGATATACACAAAGAGTATTGGTAAGTTCTGCACCTTCACCAAATTTTTCTAATAATTTAAGCGGTTTTATGGCATATTCAAAAACATCTTCGCCTTTTTCAACGGTTTCGCAGCACATTGCAACAAATTCAAGTTCTTCAAGGGAATAATTTTGTCTTTTTGGCCAAATGCGTTTTGCTTCAACGGCATGTTCTTTTATCATAAGGAAAGCATGGCGTACATCGGATGTATCTATTAGACCGTTACAGTGGAAGAGAGGTGCGCAAATTCCTTTTTCATTAAGCACTTCTATAAGATCGTGGTATAAAGCAGATACACTTTCATTTTTATCGCTCCACGACATAAATCCTACTATATATCCTTCGTAAATGTCAGCTATAGCTGTATCACAGCGGTAAGACAGTACGTTTCTCAGTTCATTGAGGGCTTCTGATACATTCCTCTGGCGATGTACTCCTCCTGCATCTTCGATATTCAGGACCCACATGGAGTGTATAGAAGAAATATCGATATGAAATAACTCTGCAAGCCTTCGCATTTTAAGAGGCTCATCGCGAAGAATAGCTCTTATGAGCTCGGATATCTGTACATCTGCGTGGTTGTTGCTCCATAAGCTTACAGCGAGCCTTATGAGTTCGACTATCTGTGTAACAAGCTCTCTTGTAAGAGTGTTTCCGTCTTTTATGATATACAGCTCCATGGATTCCGGATTTCCCTGATTAAGTGGGTAACGCCATACAGTTCTGTTATCCTTTAAAGGAACCGGCTTCATGATATCAAAATCTGCAAACTCATTGAGATGTAATTCAAGGGACATGGGCCAGTTGGACTGACTTAAAACGTGTCCGTTGCAATCTGCAAGGATAAGAGATGTCCTTATCCTGTCACGGGTTATGCGAAGTACAGTATCTATGGTACGCTGGTGTTCCGGTAAACGGCACATATAATCAAGCACATCTGACATAACAGATATTTCTTCAGACTGGTCTTTGATTATGGCTTCCATAACCTCAGTGATAACTTCGCTGTAGCGTAGATTTCGTCTGTTTTCAGGCATAAGGATAAGAACGAAATCCAGCTCATTTGCAAGATCTATCAATGCCTGGTCTACACGGGGCATAATAATACCAACATAGTAAAGTATCATGCCTGCTTCACCTACTGCGGCTAACCTTCTTATATTGGAACATTGATGTTCAACATTATTAGGGATGTTTGCAAAAGCGGTGATTACTATTTCGCTGCCATAAAAATCTATGTCTGAAAGTATTTCCTGCTGTAAATCATTGGCATCGGCAAACTCCAGAACGTTCACGGAGGATAACACTCTCGTAAGACCGCCTTTGCCGGCAATAACCTTAGCCCCGTTCATACACGGAAGCTTTAATATGTCATTTACTGTAACACTCATTATGTATCTCCTATATATGAATATATTTAATTATATAATATGTAAAAAACACAGATCTTTCAAGATTAAAGCGTTTTGTTATAAAGAGTAGTGGGATAGGTTAAATATAGAAATATATTTTTATTTTGTACTCCCGTGGGAGTATAGTAATGAATTTGTTGTTAATTTATAAACGGTTACAATATAAATGATTTTTTAGAATAAGGTTAAGACTAATAATTTTTTTCAATTTTTTTCTGATGAGTTCGGATTTGCGATGGTAGAGGTGGAAAAGAGGGTGAAAACTACTTAATATGTACATATTGATTGACTTTGTTTTTTGTATGGTGATACATTTATAAGTAAATAAGTAGTAAGTATTATCAGGTATCAATATAAATACGGGTGAGGTATATGATAAAAACTTTTAAGGCAATAAGACATGGGGATATTGAAGCAGTAAGAGAAATATTACTGGCAAAGCCTGAAGAGATAAATGCTGTAGCTAAGCAACCGCCTAAAAAAGATGATGGACAGTCTTTGTTGCAGGTAGCGTTAAAGACTGGGCAACTGGATATTGCTGAACTTCTTCTTGATTACAATGCAGATGTAAATTTTATGGAGTCGGAAGAATGCTGTAATGAGTGGCGTGCACCTGTGCTTCATGATGCTATCATGCGTGCAGTTAATAATTGCAGGTATAACGTTAAAAAGTATTCTTCAAATGAATACGAAGTGTGTTCAACAAAAGAAAGGGCTGACAAGGCTTTTTACATATTAAAACGAATGCTTGAAATGGGTGCAGATATAAAAGCAAAGGACAGCTATGGAAATTCTACACTTGCACGAGCTGTTTTGGATGCAAGACAGATACTGCCTTCTTATGTTTACACAAGTAATACTCTTTGTAATGATAGAATAGTTACTAAAGAGGTACGTGAAGACCTTACAAGAATATTCAGACTGTTGTATGAATATGGTGCGGATAGTCAATGGCCGGACAGGATAAGCGGCAGAACAATGGCTGATGAATATAATAAAGAGCCTGTCGCAGAATTTTTGGATATGAATATTTTAACAGTAAAAAAATCTATATTTGACAGGATTTTTAAGAGGTAAGTTTCGGTATAATAAAAATCATGGACAAAAGCTGCCTCTTTATGGGTCATGCCAGAAGGCATTACTGTCTGGCAGTTTGCTCCTTCAAGCGTATCATAGGCGTTGAAGGACTGATTGAAGTCCATAAGGGGATGCAAGGAAATAGGTTTATTTGTTTTGTTATCTACAAGTAAGCCCCGGTTACCCCAATGACGGTCGGTATTGCCGATAAGATAGTCAAGTATATTTATCATATAATATGAATAAGCATCAAGTTTTAAAATATATTTTGTAGTGCTCCTGTGTGTCTATCCATGCAACTTTCCTGTCTCCATGCATTATCTCATATGTAGTTTTTATGCTCCTCACCGCCGTTTTAATTATAATGATGTGACAAATCTATTGGTTATATCATATTGTTGAGTGTTGACATACTATGGTAAGGATACTATTATTAGAGTTAATTTTTAGAATGAACAAGAGGGTGATGCTATGGGTATAGTTATAATAGTTTTAGCATCGATAAGTGCTTTTATTCAGGCTAATGTTGGGTTTGGATTTAACACTATGTTTATGGCTATGGGGCCTCATTTTTTACCTTATAGTGTTGCACAGGTACTTTGCTTCAGCGGAGCGATGATGGGCAATGTAACAAACATTTTGCCGAGGATAAAGAGGGTTAACTTCAGGCAGGTATTAGCCCCTATAATAAGTTACAGCGTAGCTACATTTATAAGTATAGAGTTTTCAAAGGGAATAGATACGGATCTTTTAAGAAGGATACTTGGTGTCCTGCTTTTTATCCTTGCTATATATTTTATTGTGCTGAATGGGAAAATAAGGATAAGTCCTTCGTTAAAAAACGGCATAATAGCAGGACTTTTGTCCGGTGTTGGCGGTGGGATTTTTGCCATAACAGGGCCTCCTGTAGTTGTATATTATCTTTCTGCCCTTAAGGATAAGGAGGAATATATGGCTACGGTGCAGACTTTTTTCTTTTTATCTGCTGTTTCTACCCTTACTTTAAAGCTTATAACGGGTACCTTTGGCAGTTGTTCGCCGATGTGGCTTTTGTTTTTACTGATAGGAGTTGCTATAGGTAACTTTATAGGAGTTAAAACATACAGTAAGCTCAATGTGGATAAAGTAAGACTTTGTGTGTATATTTTTATGGCTCTTTCGGGAATATGGATATTTATAAGCGGCTAAAAAAAACCTCCCTGCAGAACGGTCTGAAACCGTAATCTGTCAGGGAGGTTTTGTGTTAGATTTCCATTTCTGCAAGAGCCATGCCTAAAGATTTTCCGTGCCTGTCTATGTTAAGGCTTCTTGTTACACCGCCGCCGAGGGAGTCGGTCATAACAAAATTAAAGGCTTTTATGGAAGGTGCTTCATATCGGGTAACAGTACCTTTACATATATCGGAATAAAAATCCTTTACTTTTTCAGCTGTAAGTACTGTTTTTAAAAAATCGAAATCATCTTCGTTATAAGGGATAACACAGATATTGCAGTTATTTCCCTTATCACCTGTTCGGATATGGGCTATGTCTTTAAGTTTCATATCACACCTCCGTATATACTATTTTTGCCGATATTCCTTCTCTTGGAACAAGCATATTTTCTATTGAAAGGACAGCATCTACTTTTGATGTTATGCCGCTGCTTCCTGCAGGGCCGTTTATATACATGCACTGAAGTTCGCGGATAAGAAGTGAAGCTTCTTTTTTTGTTTTGGCACGGACTGCAAGGCGTAATCTTATTTCAGGATTTCCACCCTGCATAAGTTTGCTTGATATGGAAGATTTGTAAAGAGAGTTGAAGCCAATATAGTCAAACTGATATTCAAGGGGCTTTAAGCCGACTATTTCCCATCTTTTTTCAATTATTTCGGCACAAAGCTTTGCACGTTCAAGAGAGTTTGTTCCTCCGAAGCTGAGTTCACCAATACCAAGCCAGCCGTCCATATATCCTATATTTACTTTATATGTATCTGTTTTGCCGTGGGATAAAGCACCCTTTGCGGCAACAATGTTTTCAGCTGTCTGTGTAAATGTTACGTTGGAAAAATCGGCAACTCCATCTGGGGTTATATAGCATGAGGGATCACCTATTTCGTATAAAAGCTGTTCTTTGCAGATATCAACATTTACAAGGCCGCCGCTTCCTTCGGGTTTTGTGAAAAACAGTTCGCCGTTTTCATTAATTTCTGCGATGGGGTGTCCTAATCTGTGGAGGTCGGGAACTTCTTTATAGCCGGGGTCTGCGTAGTATCCGCCTGTAAGCTGGGCACAGCACTCCATAAGGTGGCCTGTAAGTATGGCTTGTCCTATTTTTTCATATTCATCATCTGCCCAGTTGAATTCATGAATTATGGGGCCGACAAAAAGAGAGGGGTCTGCAACTCTGCCTGTTATAACTATATCTGCACCGTTATCAAGGGCCTCGCGTATGCCATCTGCACCAAGGTAAACGTTTGCAGAGATTATCCCTTCAAGAGTTGAGACAGTATTAGTTTTATCTATAAGAGGATAGTTATAGTAGTCCTCTATATTATCTGTTATATCATCGCCGGAGACCATGGCTATTTTAATGCCTGTTATGCCAAGTTCCTTTGCTGTTTTTGTTATTTCCTCAACGGCACAGACAGGGTTTGCGCCGCCCATATTTGAAACGATCTTAAAGCCGTGTTTTTTCATAAGAGGCAGGAAAGCTCTCATGCGCTCATGAAGCATAGGATTATAGCCTTTAAGAGGGTTTGAAAGCTTATCTTTCTGTGCATCTGCAATAGTACGCTCTGCAAGACACTCAAATATAATATAGTCAATGTTTCCTTTTTCAGCGAGTTCGATAGCAGGTTCCATTCTTTCGAAAGTACAGCCGCCCGAACCACAGCCTATTCGTATTGTTTTCATATTGCACCTCCTGTTTTATTCAGTATATGATTCGTTTTTTCATAAAGTCAATCTATTTAAAAAAGATTGTCAAACTATAGAAAAAATCTATATTTTGTGGGGAAAAATCAATAAACGCTATTATGCATTGTGCACAACGATAGTGTATAATCTACAGTTATAAGAGGTATGAAAACTTGGTATGGTTTGAAATATGAGAACAGAAATATAATTTTACGGTTTGTGAAGTGGTGCTATGGGAAATATTAAAGTAGATAATGTTACATTTTCATACAACAAGGAAGAGATCATACTTAAAGACCTGTCTCTTGATATAGAACAGGGCGATTTTGTGTGTATCCTTGGAGAATCAGGATGTGGAAAGAGTACCCTGCTTCGTCTCCTGGCAGGGTTGAACTTTCCTGATAAAGGAGAGCTTCTTATAGAGGGAGAAAAGATAAAAGGACCGGGGCTTGACCGAGGTGTAGTTTTCCAGGACTACAGCCTTTATCCCTGGATGACAACGGGTAAAAATATCCTTATTTCTTTGCAACAACGCTTTCCCGATAAGAGTAAGGCTGAGCTTAAAAAAGAGATAATCGACTTTTTAAAGCAGGTTGGTCTTGAGGAAAGTGTTTATAATAAGTATCCCAACGAGTTATCGGGAGGAATGAGACAAAGATGTGCTATCTGCCGTGCATTTGCACTTAATCCACCGATATTGCTTATGGATGAGCCTTTTGGAGCACTTGATGCAGTAACAAGGTTCCGTCTTCAGGATGTTGTTAAAAACATGTGGAGCGGAAGCAGGGATGGAGAAGGTGGAAAGGGTAAAAGCGTAGTCTTTGTAACACACGATGTTGAAGAGGCTATGTACCTTGCAACAAAAATATTTGTGCTTGGTATGAAACCCAGTAAGGTCATCTATTCGTATGAGTTTTCTGACAAGGACAAGAACAAAAACAGAAAAGAACTTTTTTGTCAGCCCGAATATCAGAAGCTCAGGGAAAAACTTATGAGTGTATTAAATAACGACATTGAGGAAAGGACGAAGAAAAAATGAAAAAAATACTTGCTTTATTACTCGCTTCAGTTATGATTTTTGGCGTTGCAGCGTGCTCAAAACCTGCTGAAGAAGCTCCTGAAGATACTCCTGTAGTTGAGGAAGTAAAAGATTTAGGTACAGTTAGGGTTGGTTCTAACCCCGGTACAGGTAACATTTTTGGTTACATAGCTATGGATAAAGGATTCGACAAAGAAGAAGGCTACACAACAGAGCTTATTCCTTTTGACAACTCAACAGATGCTCTTAATGCTCTTCAGGCTGACAAGATCGATGTCGGCGTAAACTTTGGTACGGCGGCTCCTCTTACTTTCGTAACAAAAGGTGCTGATTTCACAATCTTCGGCGGATATGTATCAGGCGGTATGCCCGTTTATGCAGCAGAAGACTTTGAGTATACAGGCCTTGAGTCTTTCGTAGGCAAAAACGTAGCTACACCCAGAGCATACACACCCGATATCCTTTGGAGAAGTGCTATGATGAACGCAGGATATGACCTTGCAACAGATGTAAACATCATGGAATTCAAAAAACCCGCAGAGGTTCTTGCAGCTGTTAAAGCAGGACAGGCTGATGTTGGTGTAGGTACAAACTCTACATACTTAGGCGTTAAAGAATCAGGCCTTAAAGTTCTTTGCTGGACAAATGACCTTGACCCCGCTGCTGTTTGCTGCCGTCAGGTTGCTAACACAAAATGGGTAAACGAGAATCCTGAACTTGCAAAAGCTTACATCAAATCTCTTATCCGTGCAGAGGAAGTTTTCTATGCTGATCCTGAATATGCAGTAGACATCTTTGCTGAATATATGGAACTTGACAGAGAAAAAGCAGAACTCCTTCTTTTAGGAACAAATCAGGAATTATGGTTAGACCCTAAGAGCGATGGTGTTCAGGATATGTGGCAGACATTAACAGACCTTCAGTATGCTGAAACAGCTGGCATCGAGGTAACAGACCACATCAATATTGATGTATACAAGGCAGCTTTAGATGAGCTTATTGCAGAGTATCCCGATAACGAATACTTCTCAAAAACTCTTGTAGAGCGTTATGAAACATTCAACAGCAAATTGTTAGGCAAATAATTTTGATTCTGGTAAAAGATAATGGTTAAGAAATTTTTAGAAAAACGCGGCGGCACAGTACTGATACTTATCTGTGCATTTCTGATATATGAATTGCTGACTGATGTGACAGGCACATTGGACTCAATGTTTTTCCCTGGTTTTTCAAGGATAGTTCCTGCGATGATAAAATCATCCGGTAAACTGGGAGAAAGCTTCATAAGTTCAATGAGGTTGCTCATACCTGGGTATTTCCTTGCACTTTTTTCGGGTATATTGCTTGGTGTTATAATAGGTCTTAATCCTCTTTTAAACAAGAATCTCCAGCCTATTATATATGCTCTTACACCTATTCCGCCGTCTATGCTTACCCCTTATCTTATAGTAATACTGCCTACATTTTATTTATCATCTATGGCAGTAATATTTATAGGATGCTTCTGGCCTATACTGATAGGAACTATCAATGGCATAGTTCTTATAGACCAGGGATATCTGGATAATGCGGACGTGCTTGAGCTTAAGGGAATTAAAAAACTATTTTATGTAACACTCCCCGGTGCTTCGCCGCACATATTATCAGGCGCAGCAACAGCACTTAACTTCTCCTTCATTCTTCTTGTTATAGCAGAAATGTTTGCTACTAATTCAGGTATGGGTTATTTCGTACAGTATTATGCAGACTTCTCTGATTATGCAAGGGTTATCGGTGGTTTTATATTTACGGCTTTTGTTGTTGTAATTATAAAACTCTTGTTTGAAAAGGTTAAAAATAAAATACTGTTCTGGCAGCTTAATGACAAAGCAAAAAAAGCATAAATACATAAAAAGGATATACCGCTGGTATATCCTTTTTTATTGGTGTTTTTGAGAAGAGTCGTATTATTATAAGCAGTAGCATGGTGTCAATATGGAGTATTTCAATTTTTTCCAGTGCATAATAATCCTCCTTGGGCAGATGATGGCGGAGGCGGCAGATAGGGTAAAAGGTACATATTGATGAAAGGGCATAATCTTAAAGGTTATGTCCTTTTTATTATGCTGCATTAAATCTTACATACAGAAAGAAGCTTCCTGTTTATAAAACAAGAAGCTTCTTTCCAGTTATTTATGCGCTTTTAACAATAAAAATATAAAATCATTATTATGCAAGATCTCCGGCTGCTTTGATCTTTACACGGGCTGTGTTGCCGGGATAGT
>SVDG01000062.1 GCA_015057875.1 Lachnospiraceae bacterium
TGTTGATGCACCGGCAGTTATACCAATTCTAACATTTCTGTTGAAAATATTCAACACCAAATCTTTAATTGTTTCAATATAAAACGTATTATTACAGTTTTTTTTGCAAATTTCGTATAATTTCTGGGTATTTGAGCTGCTCTTATCTCCTACAACAAGCATCTTTGTTGCTTCTTTTGCAATTTTTTCAGCTTCAGCCTGTCTTTCGCTCGTTGCGGAACAGATGGTATTGTTTATGTCTGCTTTGATACCGTCCTCTTCAAGCTCCTTTAAAACAGCCTCAAACTTTTCCTTTCTGTAGGTCGTCTGCACAACTACTGTATAAGGCACATCCTTTTTAAGTCCGCCTTTATATTCTCCGTCTATAATAAAAGCACTTCTGTCACACCAGCCGTTTATTCCCATTACCTCAGGGTGGTCAGGGTCACCTATGATTATTATACCTCTGCCGTCATTGTGTGCATCTTTTACGATGTTGTGTATTTTTTTAACAAAAGGACATGTTCCGTCAAGTATAGAAAGGCCTCTTCTTTCAAGCTCGTCATATACTTGCTTACCTACTCCGTGGGAGCGGATTATGACTGTACCCTCTTCTATGCCCTCAAAGCTATCTATGATCTTAACTCCCTTGCTTTCAAGGTCGGCTGTTACCTCTTTGTTGTGTATTATCGGCCCATAGGAATAAATACTGCCGCGGCCGATATTATCGTACGCGTGCTGGATGGCACGGTTCACACCAAAGCAGAAGCCTGCACTTTTTGCAACCCTTATCTCCATTTATTTATCCTCCAGCATTTCAAAAACCTTTGCCATTATACCCTCGGCTATTTCGTTAAGCTCCTCAGCCGATACCTTTTTGCCCTTCATCTCCTCAAAGCTTATGGGCTCTCCGAAATACACATCCACCCTTGAAAACAGTCTGTAATTTGTCTTTATGGCAACAGGTATAACAGGTGCACCGCTTTTAACAGCAAAAAAAGCAACTCCCGCCTTTGCCGCAACATCCTCGCCCTCTTTTACTCTTGTGCCCTGGGCAAATATACCTAAAAGTTCTCCGTCCTTAAGAACCTTAAGAGCAGTTTTTATAGCTTTCATATCCATCTTGCCCCTGTCCACAGGGAAAGCCTTAAGATCTCTGCATATCCATGCAAGAAGCTTGTTTTCAAAAAGCTCTTTTTTAGCTATAAAGCAAGGGAGCCTCTTTAAAGCAAACACAACGGCAAAAGGATCCCACATGCTCAAATGGTTTGCGCAAAGTATTGCAGCACCTTCTTCGGGAACATTTTCCACACCATGGACCCTGTATTTAAAAATAATGCCAAAAAGCAGACCTGCAATGTGTCTTAAATATTTATAAATCATACTTTCTCCTTATCTGCCGAGCCTTTCATCAACTATTTTTATGATGGCGTCAGAAGTCTCATCAACTGTCATACCGTCATTAACGAAATACACAGCATCCTCAGCCTTGCATAAAGGTGTTACCTTTCTGTGTGTATCGTTATAGTCTCTTTCCTCTATCTCTTTTTTAATGGTCTCAAAATCGCTTATGATACCCTTTTCATTAAGCTCGCCTATTCTTCTTCTTGTTCTTTCCTCAACTGTTGCATCAAGGTATATCTTTATCTGTGCGTTTTTAAGCACTACCGTTCCTATATCCCTTCCGTCCATAACAACGCTCTGCTCTTTCGCTATCATCTGCTGCATCTTAACAAGCTTTTTCCTTACATCTGCAATGGCACCCACATCACTTGCCGCCATGCCTATGTCCTGTGTGCGGATAGTATCTGTAACATCCTCGCCGTTAAGCATTATCCTTCTTGTATCACCGTCAACTTTAAAAGTGATATTTATCTCATCAAGCACAGTCACAACCGATGCCTCGTCTTTTGTGTCTATACCCTTTCTTCTGCAGTAAAGCCCCACAGCACGGTACATAGCCCCCGTGTCAACATAGGTTATATTAAGCTTTTTTGCTATCATCTTTGCCGCTGTGCTTTTTCCACTGCCGGAAGGCCCGTCTATAGCTATTGCAAATATTTCAGCCATTTAAAACACTTCTTTCTTTATTTTTTAAGATCAGGACGAAGTCTTTCGGCCTCTCCCATATAAACATGGCAAGCCTCACTCTGTGCCTTATCGCTTTTTACCGTTACCATTACCCTTATGCATTTTTCAAGGCTTCCCTCAACATACATCTCCTGCATACACATAAGTGCCGCCCTTGTTATACCAATGCTCCTTGCAGCCACTGCAGGATAAACCTTGTCAAGGTCTTTTGTGGCAGTAAAAAGTATTGAAATAATATCTTCGTTTTTAATATCATTTTCTTCTATTATCGCCCTTAACATCTTTTCTGTTTTGGCTAAGATGTCTTCTCTTGTATTTATAGCCGTTATGGCTCCTCTTATGCTGATAAATGACATAGTTTCCTCCTTTAAGCGTTTATACCTGCACTAAAGCCTGTTGAAAAAGCTATCTGCAGATTAAAGCCGCCCGTATACGCATCAACATCTATTACCTCTCCCGCAAAGAAAAGCCCTTTAACAAGCTTGGACTCCATAGTTGAGGGATTTATCTCGTCTATGCAGATACCTCCGCTTGTTACAACAGCCTCCTTGTAGCCTGTTGTGCCTGTTATATCAAGCTCTATGTTTTTCATCATCCTAACAAGATTTTTTCTCTCTTCTCTTGTTATATCGTGTACCTTTTTAAGCTCATCTATACCTGAAAGCTCTATCATCACCGGTATCATTTTCTGTGGAAGCAGGTCATCAAGGGCATTTTTAAAGTCCTTGTTGGCATATTTCTCAAAATCCCTTAAAACCCTGTTATCAAGAGCCTTTTCATCAAGGGCCGGCTTAAGGTCTATATAAAGCTTAAGCCCCTCCTCAAGCCTTCCTATAAGGAAACGGCTTGCACTTAAGATCATCGGTCCCGATACTCCGTAATGGGTAAAAAGCATCTCGCCAAAATCCTTATAAAGCACCTTGCCCTTTTTATCCCTTATCTGAACAGCCGCATTTTTAAGGCTTAAGCCCATAAGCCTCTCGCAAAAGCTCTGTGCACATTTCAAAGGTACAAGGGAGGGATAAAGCTTTGTTACAGTGTGTCCCGCAGCTTTAGCCATCTTGTAGCCGTCACCTGTCGAGCCTGTTCCGGGATAAGAAAGACCGCCTGTAGCCACTATAACGCTTTTAGCCTCTTCCGTTTTTCCGTTTCTTAATTTAACGCCCTTTATTTCACCGTTTTCTATCCAAAGGCTTTGAACTTCACTATCTGTATGTACCTTTACTTTGTTTTTGCGTACATATTTTTCAAGTGCATTAACAACATCTGCCGCCTTATCACTTACAGGAAATACCCTCTTGCCTCTTTCAACCTTTGTAGGCACGCCAATGGAGTTAAAAAACTCCACCGTTTTTTCGCTGTCAAGATTATAAAAAGCGCTGTATAAAAAATAAGGATTGCCGGGGATATTATCCATAAATTCGTCAATGTCCCCTGCGTTTGTTATGTTACAGCGTCCCTTTCCTGTTATATATATTTTTTTACCGAGTATGCTGTTTTTCTCATATATATGAACTTCTTTTCCTCTTTCAGCCGCCTTGCCTGCCGCCATAAGGCCTGCCGCACCGCCGCCGATAACGATAACCTTTTCCATATAATCACCCAGTATAATTATAGATAATAACCGTCCGTTTTGCAATAAAAAAGGCTCCTTTCATAATGATGTCATATCCCTTTTGCCTTTCACATCACTTGAAGATATGCACTTTACGTGGTAAAGTAAACTAAACAGGAGGAATGCTATGGATAACACATTAAAAACAGGGATATCTTCTGCTATGCTTCATATCCTCGCAATGGCTTTTATGCTTTGCGACCATCTATGGGGTACGATAATACCCGGCAATGACTGGCTTACCTGCATAGGCCGCTTAGCCTTCCCTATCTTCGCTTTTATGATAGTTGAAGGATATTTCAACACAAAAAACCTTAAAAAATATATATTAAGGATCCTGCTGTTTGCCTTTATATCAGAGATCCCCTTTAACCTTATGATGGGAGGACGTCTGTTTTATCCCGTTCACCAGAATGTATTGTGGAGCTTTCTTATATCAATATGCCTTATCCATTTAAATGAAAAGGCAAAGGCCACAAAAAAGATGTGGCTAAGGATAATAACAGCATTTTTAACTATAATATCAGCCTATATAACAGGCCTTATCACAATGGTGGATTTTTACCATGCCGGTATACTTACAGTGCTTGCGTTTTATTTTTTCCGTAAAAAAACCGTCCTTAACTGTATCTGCCAGCTTATCTGCCTGTGGTATATAAACGCAGAAATGCTTGGGGGCTTAGGTTATGAACTTGAGATATTCGGTAACACCTTTTTCCTTACCCGCCAGAGTTTAGCCCTGCTTGCGCTTATACCTATATGGGCCTATAACGGCAGGCGTGGATATAACAGCAAAGCCCTTCAATACACCTATTATCTGTTTTATCCCCTCCACATGCTTATACTTGCACTTTTAAGATAACAAAAAAGACAGTATGCCAAAAACATACTGTCTTTCTTTATTATCTTTTTTTTATTAGAACATAGGAAGTACTGCGCCTTCGTATGTAGCGTTCATAAACTCTTTAGCTGCTTCACTCATAAGAGCTTTTGCAAGAGCCTGAACTGCCTCGTTGTTTTCGTTACCTTCTTTAACAACAAGGATGTTAGCGTATGTCTGAGCAGCCTCGCTGTTAGCATCTTCAACTGCGAGAGCATCTTTGCCTGCGTTTAAGCCTGCCTCGATAGCATAGTTACCGTTGATAACTGCTAAATCAACATCCTGAAGTGTTCTGGGAAGCTGAGCTGCCTCAAGCTCTTTGATGTCGAGGTTTTTGGGGTTAGACTCGATGTCAAGGATCGTAGCTGTGAAGCCTGCATCTGCTTTAAGAGTGATAAGGCCCTGAGCCTGAAGGAGCATTAAAGCTCTTGCTTCGTTTGTTCCGTCATTGGGAACAGCGATCGTTGCACCGTCAGCAAGGTCAGCAAGTGATTTTGTTTTGCCGCCATAGATGCCGAAGGGCTCATAGTGGATAGATGCAACAGAAACAAGGTGTGTGCCGTTCTGCGCATTGAAGTCTGTTAAGTAGGGCTGGTGCTGGAAGTAGTTAGCATCAAGCTCGCCGCTTTCTGTTGATGTGTTGGGGATAACGTAATCGTTAAACTCAACGATCTCAAGTTCGATACCTTCTGCAGCAAGTGTGTCTTTAACTGCCTCAAGGATCTCTGCGTGGGGTGCAGGTGTTGCACCTACTTTGATTTTTACTGTTTCTTTTGTTGTTTCAGTTGTAGCCTCTTCGCCTGATGAACAAGCTGCAGCACCAACTGTAAGCACTAATGCAAGTGCTAATGCAAGAAATTTTTTCATTTTTATCCTCTCCTTAATTTATATGTGTAGATTATTTTAATCTCTTGTCCGTCATTTTAACAGCCCTTATACCTATTTCCTGGAATATCTGAACAACGATAACAAGTATAATAACTGTTATATACATCGTTACGTCATCGTAACGATAGTAGCCGTAGTTTACAGCTATTGAACCAAGTCCGCCGCCGCCAACAAAGCCCGCCATGGCTGTATAGCCAAGTATAGTTGTTATGGCAATGGCCGCACCTGTTATAAGTGAGGGCTTAGCCTCGGGTATAAGCACCTTTGTTATTATCTGGAAGGGTGAACTTCCCATTGATTCAGCCGCCTCTATAACGCCTGCATCGACCTCCTGCAAAGATGATTCGACCATCCTGGAAACAAAGGGTGCCGCAGAAATAACAAGGGGTACTATAGTAGCTGTTGATCCAATCGTAGTGCCTACGATAAGTCTTGTTAATGGAAGTACCGTAACAAGAAGGATGATGAAAGGCACAGACCTTAAAAAGTTGACAACAAAGCCAAGCACACGGTTTACAGGAACGTTTTTACATATCCCGTCCTTATCTGTAATGTTAAGTATTACACCTATGGGCAGGCCTATTATGTAACTTACGGCTGTGGAAACAAGCACCATATAAAGTGTTTCCATAAGGCCTTTTAAAAAGAGTCCGATAAGTCCGCTCATTCGTCCATCGCCTCCTCTTTGTAAACTATGCCTCTACTTTCAAGGTAGTTATATATCTTTGCAACGGATGTTTCGTCCTCGGGCAGCTGTATAAGCATCTGTCCGTAAGCTCTTCCGTCAATATTCTTTGTGTTGGCTCCCATAATGTTAACGGGTGTTTTGCATTCAAGTGTCATATTTGAAATGATAGGCTCAAATGATGAGCTTCCGTCAAATACTATCCTTATGCACTTTTTGCCTGTAACGAACTCAACCGTATCGCTTTTAGGTAAAATAAGCTCGCGGGCAATTTTTGACTGGGGTCTTAAGAACACTTCCCTTACCTCGCCCATTTCAACAACACGGCTGTTGTCAAGCACGGCTACGCGGTTACAGATCTGCTCTATTACCTTCATTTCATGGGTAATAACAACGATCGTTACGCCCATAGTACGGTTGATTTCTTTTAAAAGCTCAAGTATACTCCTTGTTGTGTTAGGGTCAAGGGCACTTGTTGCCTCGTCACACAAAAGCACTTTGGGGTTAGATGCAAGGGCGCGGGCTATAGCCACCCTCTGCTTCTGTCCGCCGCTAAGCTTTGAAGGATAAGCACCTGCCTTATCCGCAAGACCAACTATTTCAAGCAGCTCCATTGCTCTTTTCTTTGCTTCTTCTTTTTTAACGCCCATTATCTCAAGTGGATAACAAACATTTTTAAGTGCCGTCCTCTGTTCAAGAAGATTAAAGCCCTGGAATATCATACCGATGGACTGTCTTGCCTTTAAAAGCTCCTTATGGCTAAGGGCTCCAAGCACCTGTCCGTCAAATATGACCTCGCCTGCTGTGGGCTTTTCAAGATAGTTTATACATCTTACCAGCGTACTTTTGCCGGCTCCACTTAAACCGATAATGCCAAAAACATCTCCTTTTTCGATATGAAGGTTGATGTCCTTGATAGCTTCAACGGCTGTGTCTTTATTGTAATATGTTTTGCTTATGCCGATAAGCTTTATCACTTCGGTTCCTCCTGTCATAATAAATTAGCCTTAAAACAGCCTATATTTTGTTATTATAACATAATCAATTTAGTATTACAACGATTTATGCAACTAAATCATTCACCAAACATAGGGGTCGAAAGATATCTGTCCCCTGTATCCGGAAGGAGAACAACTATATTTTTTCCTCTGTTTTCTTCTCTTAAGGAAACCTCTCTTGCCGCCGCAAGGGCCGCACCCGATGATATACCTACAAGGAAACCTTCTTTCCTTGCAACCATTTTGCCCATATCCATAGCCTCTTTATCACTAACAGCTATGACCTCGTCATAAAGAGATGTATCAAGTATATCAGGCACAAAATTTGCACCTATACCCTGTATGCCGTGGGCTCCCGCATATCCCTTTGAAAGGAGGGGTGATGCCGCAGGCTCAACAGCTATGACCTTTATGTCAGGGTTCTGTCTCTTTAAATACCTTCCTGTGCCTGTAAGTGTTCCGCCTGTTCCTACACAGGCAATAAATATATCGACCTTTCCGTCTGTGTCCTCCCATATTTCAGGACCTGTGCTCTTTATATGAGCCTCGCTGTTAGCACCATTTGTAAATTGTCCGGGTATAAAGCTTCCTTCTATCTCTTTTGCAAGCTCCTCTGCCTTTTCAATAGATCCCTTCATACCTTTGCTTCCCTCTGTAAGCACAAGCTCAGCACCGTATGCCTTTAAAAGATTTCTTCTTTCAATACTCATCGTATCAGGCATAGTAAGTATAAGCCTGTAGCCTCTTGATACAGCAACAAGGGCAAGACCAATACCCGTGTTTCCGCTTGTAGGCTCAATTATTGTTGCTCCCGGTTTTAAAAGGCCCTTATTTTCTGCGTCTTCTATCATATTTAAAGCCACCCTGTCTTTAACGCTTCCTGCAGGGTTAAAAAGCTCAAGCTTTCCGAATATCCTCGCCTTGCTTTCAAATTCCTTCTCAAGTCTTTCAAGCTCAAGGATCGGAGTTTTACCAATAAGCTCGGTTATATTGCTATAGATTTTCATATCACACCTCCAAGTTTATCCTACTCTCAAGATAGGTTTTATTTTATTACTATGCAAAGTGCTTGTCAACTATTTTGACTACCTTTACTCACAAAAAGACTGTGGAAAATATTTTCCCACAGTCCTTTTTTTATACAAGCTTAAAGCCATTTTCAGCAAGCCTTTGCTTGATAGTTTCTATCTGTTCAAAATCTCTTGTTTCTATACCGACCTTAAGGAAACAGCTTGCAATAGCCATATTAGGGTCTGAATGCTCATGATATACACTTACTACGTTAGCACCGCATTCGGAAATTATCCTGCTTACGCCAAGGAGCTGTCCGGGTTTATCCTCAAGGGCTATCTGAAGAGTCGCGTTTCTTCCGCTTGTTATAAGACCTCTTGTTATTACCCTTGAAAGGATTGTAACGTCAATGTTTCCTCCCGAAAGCACGCATACGGTCTTTTTGCCCGCAACAGGAAGCTTGTTGAACATAACAGCTGCAACAGATACAGCACCGGCACCCTCTGTTACAAGCTTCTGTTTTTCCATAAGCATAAGTATAGCCGCCGCTATCTCATCCTCTGTAACAGTAACGATATCATCAACATAGTTTTCCGTAATATTAAATGTTATGTCACCGGGGTGCTTGACAGCGATACCGTCTGCAAATGTGTTTGCTTTATCGAGAGTTATAAGATGTCCCTCTTTATGGCTTTCAAACATACCTGCGGCCCTCTCCGCCTGAACACCATACACCTTAACGTGAGGAGCAAGGCTCTTTATAGCATAGGCTAAGCCTGAAATAAGTCCGCCGCCGCCAATAGGCACAACAACAGCCTCAACATCTCTTAGCTGTTCAAGTATCTCAAGGCCGATAGTGCCCTGTCCCGCAATAACCTCGTCATCATCAAAAGGGTGGATAAATGTAGCACCTGTTTCATCTCTTAACTGACATGCCTTGGCAAAAGCATCATCATATGTAGCTCCGTGAAGACAAACCTCAGCACCAAAGGCCTTTGTAGCCTCAACCTTGCTGATAGGTGCACCATCAGGCATACATACCACACTTTTTATACCCATACGTGTTGCGGCAAGGGCAACACCCTGTGCATGGTTTCCGGCTGAACAGGCAACTATACCTGCCCTTCTCTGCTCCTCTGTAAGCTGGCTTATTTTGTAATATGCACCTCTTAATTTGAAGCTTCCTGTTATCTGCAGGTTCTCTGTTTTAAGATAAAGCTCAGCATCGCTTTTCATATTCTGTGCATATATCAAGTCTGTTTTTCTCGCAACGTCCTTAAGCACGAACGCCGCGTGATAGATCTTATCCAATGTAAGCATATATCAAATACCTCTTTTCGGGGTCTTATTTGTTTACCTGACCCGCAAGATAATTTATAAACTGCTGTGCAGTT
>SVDG01000063.1 GCA_015057875.1 Lachnospiraceae bacterium
GCGATGACAGGAGAGCCCGATGATATAGACTGGGGAAGGGTATTTGAAAGCGGTTTTGACGAAGGAGTTGAAAATGCTATTTTTGGTCTGCCAGGGGAATTGGCCGGGGTGTATGGCACACTTGAAAACAAATATAGGGCAGGATATAATGAAGGCGAAGCAACAAAACTGAAATACAATCCAACAAACGGAATAGACATTGTTAGTATACCGGGAAGGACTACAACGGTGTTAGGAAGATTTTATGATGATACAAGATATGTGATAGATGAATTAAACCTTGATAAAAATACGAATTTTTCCGGAGATAATGGTTGGTTCAACTTATTAAACACTCCTGACGAGTATTTTGAAATATTGGGTCCTGAATTATTCTGGGAAGAGTTTAATAAACCGTTTTTAGATGCTGCTATAGAACGCGGTGATATTATCGTTATGGCAACACCGTTGGAAAATGATTATTTAACTGACAAGGTAACAGGAAAAATAACAGGGTATGTGCGAGAGTATGCTTATTTAAGTGAAAAAGGATATATATATGAAGATGGTATAATGAAACCAAAGGAGAAATGGTAAATATGTCATTTTGGAAAAAAGATACAAATTATACGACATGGTGTGAAAAAGAAAAAGAAATAGCGGTTTTTTGTGGTCAGTTTTTAATTGATTTAGGGTATAAAGCTGAAGTATATGACTATAGCGTAGACTTTAAAAAGGATGGAAAGTGTATATCGGTAGCTTTTGAACGGTATAATAAGTGGGTTGATTTTTTTATAGTTTTTGATGGTGATAGAAAAATATATAACGTAAGAAACATAGCATTTGTTAGGGATAGCATTTATAGTGATCCTGAAGAAGTAATGAATACTATAATTTTGATTATGGAATATATAAAAAATAACTTTGAAAAAATAACAAACTATAAATATTGTAAAGATAGCGATAAACTTATGTAGTCAAGTTTGAAAGTTTGTAATAGTGTAGACAACGCAGGAGGGGAAGACAAAACGGACTTGTTACTGCATATCCGAAGGGGAGCAAGGCAGGTGGCAATAGTGGCAGTGTGCCGAGTTATACGAGCACGGTGGAGCACAGCTACAGAGGTGTAAGTGATAGCAGTCCGTATCCCTACTGGGACGAGGAAGTGCTTAAACTTAAAAAGCTCGAAAATGACTACAACAAATATTTAAGCTATATGACACCTGTACAGAAGATGCAGTATGAAAGGACACCCGAATATGCAAAGAAGGATTTTATAGATAATATCGCGGCTGAACTGAACATGAAGCAGGCTGAAGACAGGGCAAGAGAGATACTTGAGATGGAGGATGAAACGAACAAGGCATTGCAGATGTATGGAGTTTCGGCTGAAAGCGGATTGAGCAGTAAAAAGAGTGACCTTAAGGGTTTGGGGAACTTTTTGCTGGGCGAGAGCAAGCCTGTTGCAAGGAGTACAAGTGAATATGCGTACGAGAAGCTATTAAATAGCGGAAAAGTAACAGACGGACAGGTGCAGGTAATGAACGCAGTGAGGAACATTGCGGGAACTGCACCTGAAATAGTTTTTGGGCTTATAAGCGGCGGAGCAGGAAATGCGGCGATGATAGCAGGGGACGCAGGGCGGATATATGACAGTTTGATAAGGGAAGGATATGAGCCTTATGGAGCGGCGAAGGTTGCAACGGTGCTTACGGCGAACGATGCAATCTGGCGAAAAGGCTTAAGTACATTGCCCGGAATAACGGACGGAAGAAGTGTTATAACAAAGGCTTTACCCAGCGGCAATGCGTTAACAAGGACAATAGGCCGAGGTGCCAGCGGATTTGCGGAAGGAAGCGGAAGAGAGCTTACGGAGCAGATGATAATAAATGCGATGACAGGAGAGCCCGATGATATAGACTGGGGAAGGGTATTTGAAAGCGGTTTTGACGAAGGAGTTGAAAATGCTGTGTTCTCTGTTCCGGGGGAGCTGGCAGGGGTGTATGGTACTCTTGAAAATGGTGGCAATTTGGATTATTATGTTAATCAAACAGGTATAAATAGTAGTAATATAGTTTATGGTAGCAACACAAAGACCTCACAAAAACTGTCTAACCAGATTTTAACAAGAGGTTGGAGTAAGAATTTGATAGGAGAAACCGTTGATATACCTTTCACAATTAGAAAAAGTATAAACAAGGCTACAGGTAATACGGCAACTGTTTTTTATACGGAACAAGGTTCGTATGTAATTATAGATGATGTTACAAAAGCTATAGTTCAGGTGAGCAACAATAATGATCCGTTATCATGGAAACCGGATGAAAGTATAATAGATCCATATATACCAAAGGAGGATAAAAATGAATAATATAGAGAATACATTACAGAGTATAAATTCAAGACAAATATCAGGCGAGACCTTTTACAGTATGTACGAATTAAAAAATGCTTTGGAAAGTTCAACGGATGAATATATTGAATTTGGAGATTATGGTATCACCCCATATTATATTGCAGATGGAAAAATATTAGAATTATATGAATATGAATTGACAATCTCAAAAGATGAAAGCAATAGCTTTGAAGAGTTTATTCTTAATCTTACAGGGAGGGATAGCATAGAAAGTGTGCCAGCAGATATTATTGAGTTAAGAAGAAATTGTTTTATAAGGGTAGAAAACGATTTTTATAAAATGAAAAAGCAACTTTTAATAGATTTTTTTGACTTCGTAATGAATGAGGTTGCTGTCAGAAGACAGGTGGAAAGTTCTTTTGGAGCATATGATAAGAAAAACATATTTTTTGAGTTGTATTAGTAAAATATAAGGATTATGACATTACAGAGGACTGGTAGAAATACCAGTCCTTTAATAATTGCATAAAACATTATTGCAGAAAGCGGATATAAGGAGCTTAACGGCTTCTTTTTTTATGCAAAAAAGGCGGGGCGGGTGGGAAAAAGTATGAAAGGAGGTGAAAAAATGGCAGAGGAAAAGGATGATATCCTAAAGCGAATCCTTCAGGAGCATGCGGATATGCGTAAGAAGGTAAAAGACAGCCGGTATGCGGAGGCGCAGAGGCGTCTTGAGGCTGACCTTAGGGCTATAAGGCGTATCGATCCCGAGATAAAGGAGGTCGAGGATCTTGACGAGGAGTTTTTTGAGCTGATAAGAAACGGCTTTGACGGGGTCACGGCATTTATGGCACTTAAGGCGAAGAAGGAAAACGGAAAAAGAAGCACACCCCCTGCGGTAGGCAGGGTGGCAAAAGTAAGTGATGCCGAGAAGGATTATTTCACGGCGAGGGAGCTTAACCTGTTAAGCAGCAGGGAGCTTGACGACCCTAAGGTGCTTAAAAAGGCACTTAGGTCAATGGTAAAAAGTAAAAAGCATTAAATTTTAAGGAGGAAAAAGAATTATGAGTTACGGAAATTTTAAACCTACTATCTGGTCAAAGTACATTGAGCATGAGCTTAAGAAATTTACGGTCTTTAAAGAGGACTGCGATTACAAATTTGAAGGCGAGGCAGGCAAGGGCAAAACAGTAAAGATCCTTGGCGTTGGCAAGCCTAACATCGGCGATTACAAGGGGGAAGACATCGGTGCACCTGAGATCGTGCCTGACAGCTCTATCACTCTTTCTATCGATCAGGCGAAGTATTTTAACTTTATGGTGGACGATGTTGATAAAGCCCAGGCCCAGGACGGTCTTATGAATGCGCTTATGGAGGAGGCTACACGGGCCCTTGCATACGAGGAGGACAAGTTTATCGGCGAGGAGCTTGCTAAAAATGCGGGTATGATAAGCGAATCTCTTGCCATCGCAACAGAGGAGGATGCTGTTAAGGCGGTTGATGATGCTTTTGAGTACTTCTGGAACAACGGTGTATCCAATAAGGACAAGGTGACTATCTATGTTACACCCTGGTTCTACAATCTTTTCAAAAACCGTATTGCAGCACTTAAAACAGATAATGATGAGCTTATCGCCAAAGGCGTTGTGGGTATGTATAACAGCGCAAGGGTAAAGATGAGCTCTTTTATTTTTAATGATGGTACTGATGACTGTATGATCATCAAAACAAGCAAGGGCTATGCTTTCTGCAACGGCATCAATGAAACAGAGGCTTACAGACCTGAGGGTCTTTTCAGCGATGCTGTAAAAGGTCTTGATACCTTCGGCGGCAAGGCGGTAAAACCCAAAGAGATCTATTGTATCAGAGCCCACAGGGCGTAATAAAAGGAGGAGAGAGATATGGTTGATATCAAAAATACAGTTTTAAAATTAAACGAGATGGCGGCGATAAACGCTGCGGCTGCGGCTGACGGTGACGGCGCGGCTATTGATTACACAAAAAAGGATGACGGTAAGATCCTTCTTCTTATCGGCGGCGCAAACGGCAAGGCTGTTATCAAAAAGGGTGACATGATCCAGGGTGTAAGAGATATGGAGATAGATGTTACAACTGCGGAGAAGGCTATTGTTGTTGAAAGCGGCAGGTTCATGAACAGGGACGGCAAGGTCGTTGTGAGCGGACTTAGCGGTGTTACTGTAAGGGCTGTTGAGTTGCCTTAAGGAGCAAGAATTGTTTTAGTTAGTGTGGTCGGAAGTGCAGGGGGTTATGTTTATGGCTATGTAAGTATTAAGTTATAGAGTTTTATGCCGCTTTGACCGCCCAAAGATTATGTTTCGGTAAGATGACAAAGCTGTAGGTAGTTGGCTTTGTGTTTATGGCTAAATAAAACTTTATTTATTGAGTTCCTTCGGAGAGGTACTTTTGCCGCCAAAAGTACCCAAAACCGCAAGCGAATTCCGCTATGCGCTTGACCCAGGCGGGTAGGGGCGTATGCACCCCCTACACCCCAGCTGAGTTACTCGTTAAAGGGTGTTGGAATGATTTGGCTAATGTAAAATTTGCGTTACCGAATATTTCTTTTACTCGCCCGCGGGGCATCCCAGTCAACTCCGTTGCCAGCCCGCGACCCTTGTTGGGGGCTTGTGGGGTGGTTAGAAAGAGTGGCTTATTAAGAACGATATATGAGGTCTTTGCAAACTTAAACTTAGCCGGCAAATGAAATACACAACAAGGAAAACGCAGTTTTCCGATAAAGTTTAGGTCCACCCTTTTCAAAGGGTGGTAGGGGCTTTGGGGACAAAGTCCCCAAGGTCTTACAAATACAGAAAGGAGTGGTGGAATGAAGGTCAAGGATATGATAGGCAGGGTCATGGTTTTGTTTGACGAGGCAACAGGCTATGACCTTGTTAAGGATGCGTACGAATACCGCTACAGGATATACGATGCTATGGACAGTATCCAGCGTGAGCTTGCGGTCATCTTATCCCCTATACCTGCGGTAAAGACTATAAGCTCGGTTGGCGGCCGCGCGGATATAGGAGCCGATGTTTTAAGGATACGCTCTCTTAAGGATGCGTCCGGCAGGAACGTATGCTTCAGCTTCGGCGGAGTTAATGAGATAACTGTATCTGATGGCGATCATGAGCTTTTTTATGACAGATACCCGACACGTATAACTAACAGCAGCGGTGACACAGCTGTGATAGATGAGATGGAGCTTGAAATATCTCCCGAGGCACAGGAGGCCATGGTTTATGGTGTATGTGCATATCTTTTGATGAACGATGAGCCCGAGCTTTATAACGCATACACGGGCAGATATATGTCCCTTGTAAGCAACCTTTTAGCGGCAAGGGACAGCCGTCCTCTGGCCTTGGTCAGGGGCGGAGCTGATATTTAATACGGAAAGGAGGATTTTATGGCGATGAAGCTTAAAACGCCTGCGGCAAGGCCGCAGCTTGACCGCAGAACGACCTTTTACACATCCTTTAAGGGTGTGGATTTCAGCGTTGACCCGTCTTTGGTCGATAAAAACAGAAGCCCTTATGCGCCTAACCTTATAAGTGACATAGGCGGCATACCCGAAAAACGCCTTGGCTGGCGGACTATCGCCAATGTGGATAGCCCTATAAATGGTATGTGGCGCGGCGAGCTTTCTTCGGGAGAAGTTTTTATTGTCCACGGCGGAAATAATATATATAAACTGGAAAAGGACGAAAACGGTATTTTTAAAGCAGAGGTTTTAAAAAGCGGTGTTGCCAATAGTCGCAGCAGCGCTTTTTTTATGTCAGCAGGTGACAAAATGTGCCTTTATATACTGACGGGCGAGGAGTATCTCGTTTATGACGGGGAAGAGATAAGCTTTGTTAAGGATAACGCCTATGTACCTGTTGTGCTTGTTGGCAGAGCACCTTCCGGCGGCGGTGTTACTGATGAGGGCGTAAACCTTTTAAGCGGAAAAAGGACAGAGCATTTTTTAGGCAACAATAAGGACACGGACTTTGTGCTGAGTGCTGATGATATAGATAGCATCGTTAAAATAGAGGTAATGAACGACAAGGGCGATATGGAGGAGGCTAAAGCTGATAGCTACACGGCTGACCTTGATGAGGGCATAGTTAAGTTCGCTTCCCCCAAGGCGCCTATCCTTACCGGCGTTGATAACGTATACATAACCTATTCAAAAACGGTTGAGGGCTACAGCGACAGGATAGAGAAATGTTCAGTTTCTGCTCTTTACGGCTATGGCGGGGATAACCGCGTTTTTTTGACCGGCAACCCTGATTATAAGGCATACGACTGGGTAAGCGGTCTTTATGACCCCACATATTTTCCCGACCTTGGCTACAGCATAGCGGGCAGTGATGATACGGCCATAATGGGCTATCTTAAGCTGGGACAGTATCTGATGATAGTAAAGGAGGACAGCTCCTTAAACTCTACTCTTCTTCAGCGCTCTGCCACAAAGGACAGCGAGGATAACACTGTTTTTGTTGTACAGCAGGGGGTATCGGGCCTTGGGGCCATAAGCAAAAACTGCTTTGTAAGCCTTATAGATGAGCCTTTGTTTTTATCGCGGCAGGGTGTTATGGGGGTAACAAGCTCAAACATACTGGCTGAGAGGAGCCTTAAAAACAGAAGCTATTATGTAAACTCAAGGCTTATAAAGGAGGACGGACTTGAAAACGCCTGTGCCTGTGAATGGAACGGCTATTATGTGCTTTCTGTAAACGGCAGGGCTTATATTTTAGACGGAAGGAACAGGACATATCTTTCCGGCAGGACAGACGGGGAATATGTTTTTGAATGCTTTTTCTGGGAGAACATTCCCGCGAGAGTATTCCTTGAAAAAAGCGGAGAGCTTTTTTTCGGTACTGAAGACGGGCGGATATGCAGGTTCAACACGGACATAGAAACGATGGCAAAATTTAACGATGACGGGGAGGCTGTGTGTTGTGCATGGGCTACCAAAAATGATGATGATAATGCCCCTCAGCTTTATAAAACCGTTACCAGAAATGGTACAGGTATTACGATCAAGCCCTTTTACCGCTCCTCGGCTAAAATTTATATTGCAAAGGACGGAGAGGCAGAGGCCTTTATAAAAGAAGGCTTTATGGATATGTTCAGCTTTGGGGACATTGATTTTTCAAGGTTCAGCTTTAACACAAACGACAATCCCCAGGATATTTACCTTAAAAAAAGAGTAAAAAAATACAAAAGGCTTCAGATAATTATAAAAAACGATGCCCCTGACGAGGGCTTCGGTATTTTTCAGATAGCAAAGACCTACTATACGGGAGGCTTTGCAAAAAAATAAGGAGGAATGAAAGATGACAGTAAATAAGGACGGAACAAAAACCGTAAGCTACACCTATGGCGGGGTGACAACTACAAAGACCATAGACAATAACGGCAAGGTCATATCGGAAAAAACAGCACCCTATGCCAAGGAAAGCTATAAGACAGACGATGGCGTTATTGTAACGCAGGAGTCGCCTTTATCGGTCACGGTCAAAAAGCCTGCCGGTAAGCTTACCACTTATACCTTCAATGACGGGCAGGAATATACAGGAAAAGAGACTAACTGGGAGGACGCCGCTAAAAAAGCCGGCAACACAAGCGGTCTTTCGGGTGCCATCAGCTACCCCGATTATGTGGATAAAAACGAAGCGTGGCGCTATCTTAACGAGATGGCAGACACATACGATGTTGACATTGATAAACCAGTGGGGAAGGGGACAGTTTACAGCAAGGACGAGGGGGTGACTATCATCCCCGACTATAGCACACCCTTTGGCAAGATATCCTATACAGGTAGCCCAAGCGGCACAGGAGATATTATCTATAGCGGAGCAAACGGTGCCGGTGCAGATAATGGCTCAGGCTACAGAGGATATTTTGATAACGCGAGGACTAATGCATATAAAAAAACCGAGGCGGACAAAGAAAATGTTGATGTTTATTATGGTGATCTTAAGGAAGAGGAAGACGATCAGTACAAAAAAAGACAGCAGGAGGCTTATCTTTCAAACTACTTTGCCAGCAAAAAGGCACAGGAGGCTTTGCTTGAACACGGTATAAAGGGCGGTCTTTCCGAAAGCAGTATCATAAGGAGCCAGGCTGATTTTGAAAACAACTATAACGATAACTTAAGTGAGCATATAGATCACCTTAAGGATATAGAGGCACAGAGGCTAAAAGCCTATGCGGAAATAGAGGCCAGGCTTAACGAATACTTTGCCGAGATAGACCTGAAGGAGGCCGAAATGGCCCGGGAGGAGGCACAAAGCTATAACGAACTTGCATTAAAGGCATATATTGAGCAGATGGAAAAAGAGGAAGCGGCAAGGGAAAGGGCCTTTGAGGCACAGCAGGCTGCTTTGGACAGACAGCACGAAAAAGAACTTAAAATGATGGGTCTTAAATAGAAAGGAGGGGTTTTATGGCAGTTACGGATCTGAAAATAGAAAGCTTTGCAAACCCTGTAGCTACAATGCCTGACAGGCCTGCTATGGAGGGCTGGTCAGTGCAGATGATAAAGGAGAGATTTGACTCAAATGCCGAGGCTTTAAGGCAGTCCCTTAACGGTCTTATAGACCACGTTGATGAAAAGGACAGCACTAACAAAACGGCTATAGAAAACAAGGTGGATAAAGAGGACGGCAAGGGATTGTCCGCAAACAGCTATACAGATGAAGATAAGGCTCTTGTTAAAACTGTAAGCAGCAAGGCAGATAAAACAAATGTTATTGAAAAAAACAGTACATCGGCTTTCACGCCAACAGAGGATACACACCCTGCCAACAAGGGCTATGTTGATAAGACTGTAAATGAAAAGCTGAAAGAGCTTGGTGCCGGAGATATGACACAGGAAGTATATGACCCGCAGGGAAAGAAACTGGATATTTTTGCAGAAATAGCTAAACATCTGCCCTTGACAGGTGGAGAACTTGTAGCCGATGGGGGCGTTATGAGGGTTTATCCGGAAAGCAACGCTGGAACTATTGCATCTTACAAGGTTGGAGAATGGGACACAAAAAGACGTGCGGTCAGTGTAAATAACGAGGCAGCTTTAGTGAGTGCTGTACATGTATCTGAAGTTATAGATGGAAACTACAAAGAGTATTCCCTTTTCGGTAGCCATAATAAACCGAAC
>SVDG01000064.1 GCA_015057875.1 Lachnospiraceae bacterium
TCTTCCCATGGGAGCTTATATAACACAGGTGCTTGAAAACAGCGGTGCCGCAGAAGCAGGCCTTCAGGAGGGCGATATAATTACAGATTTTGCAGGAGTAAAAATAATGAATATGGATGTTCTTGTGGAAACTGTTTCAGGCCTTGAGGTAGGAGATACTGCAGATATAAGAGTAATAAGAAACGGTAATGACGTTGTTGAAACAAAGATAAAAATATATGATGCAAATAATCTTTGATATATGGAATAAATAAAAAAGGGATCCTATATAAGGGTCCCTTTTGATAATCTGTTGATTTTGCGGCTGAATTTATGCTTCATAAGTCCATGTTTGTTACAGTAGATGTATATATATCCGTGGCCTCTTAAATGAAGCCTTGTTTCAGCATTGCCTTCGGGATAAAGCTTTGTCATTTCTATTTTGTCTGATGAAACAAAGGCTATAAAAGAGATGTAATGGCTTTTGGTCATATCGTGGGATACGGTTATAAAATATTCATCCTCGACCAATTCTATATTTATTGTATGTTCATCATCAGCTTCTTCTGCCTCAAGTGGGGGAAGAGTTATACCGCAGCAGCTTATCATAGTTTCTCCTGTTGTGTGTATAATGTTTCCGCATACTGGGCATACGTAAAATTTTGAACGAAGAAGGCTTGCTGATGTGTTTCGGTTAGTTATTGTATCTCCTGTAATAAGCTCTGTTACCGAAATGCCAAGGGCTTTTGCAAGGGGCTCAATAAGGGTTATATCGGGAAGGCCTTTTGCGGTTTCCCATTTGGATACAGCCTTACTGCTTACGCCTATTGTGGAAGCGAGTTCGGCCTGTGTAAGGGATCTTGCCTCTCGTAAGCGTTTTATTGCAGAACCTGTTATATAAGCATTCATTCTTATCTCTCCTTTCGCTCAAAGTATAAGATAAAAAGAAGCTTGTTTCAACCTACGCTTCGTGGGAGAAAACAGCTTTCTCTATATATCATCCATACCCTTTAAAATAAGCAGATGCTATAACGTAACAGTCAATGTTTTTCATCATACTTGTTTTTTCGGTATAAAATGGTGTATAATACTCTAATAGCAAATTTTGGCAAAATATTTTGGAGAGGTTTATTTTATGAAAAAAGCTTTGAAAAAAATTGTAATAGTTTTATGCGCGGTCTTATGTTTAAGCACAACAGCTTTTGCCGCTGAAATGGATCCCAATGTTGCAAGGGCTTATGAGCTTGACATTATATATGACAGTTTGGCGAACAAACCTAAAGAAGAGATAACAAGGAAGGAATTTGCCGAAACGCTCATAAATTTCTACCGTAAAACAACGGGAAGAAGTGGTATTACGCTTAATATCGGTAAATTTTTTGATACAAGAAGCGTTGAAGTGGTTGTAGCCTGCGAGCTTGGACTTATGCAGGAGGTCAAGGAAAATGAGTTTAACCCTAACGGATATGTAACAAGAAGCGAGGCGGCACTTGCTTTACATAAGCTCTTTAAGCTTTGCAGTCAGCCCATAAGGGAGTATAACGGTTATTCATCATATTTTACTGATATCAGCAAATACGATAATGAAACTAAGCTTGCCATAAACACACTCAGGGCAAACGAAATAATGGTTGGAAGTGATAACAAATTCCACGGTGAAAGCCATATACTTGTTTATGAGGTAGCGGCGGCTATGGTAAGGACTTATGATATAGCTGTTGAGGTAGGCTTTGAAATAGACGGGAAAGAAATATTCTATAACCAGACAGTTGAAGCACTTGTTGATGATTTTGGTCAGCCCGAAAGGATAGATGTTAACCAGCATGGAAACAAGAGATATGTCTATAATAATGCAGATGCATCAAAGTTTTTTATAGTTGGTGTAGATGGAGGCAAAGTTAAGGAGATATTCTCAAACTCAACAGGTTTTAAGTTTGGTGACATAGTCTCCGGTATGGAATATTCAAAAATAGATTTTACGGATTTTAATACCGTTACAACATCAGCTGCTGTTATAAACGGTGAGTTCTATAACTTAAAGTTTATTTTTGCAGTAAATGAAAATGGAATAACAGTTGACAGTATACATTTATATGAAAGACATAAGGTAACATATAATAACAACTATAACTCAACTCTTGCTTCCTCGATAGAAAAAGAACTTTGGGATATGTTAAGCATCAGAAGGATAAAAAGCGGTCTTGTGCCTTTCCACAAGGACAGCGACCTTTATGCTTCTTTGAAAAGACATTGTGCTGATGTTTCAAAAAGTTTTGAAAACGGAAATGGAACGGGATTAAGCTCTATTGATAGAGTAGAGAAAGACAGGATAAAATATACTTCTATCCTTGAAAACAAGCTTTCTATCCGTGGAGATTCTGTTAATGTTTATGAAATGATAATGAAGGAAGTTGGCTCAAGAGCCATACTTTCAAGTACAACGCTTAAAAATGCGGCCATAGCCGCTTCACCTATAAACAATAATATGTATATAGTTATTGATATTTATAAGTAATTGGAGGTAATTCAAAATGTCATGTGACAAATCAAAATGTTCTTCCTGCTCAAAGGGCTGCAGTGACAGCATGAAGGATTTAAGAGAGCCGGAGAACGAATTCAGCAACATTAAAAAAGTCATTGCTGTAATGAGCGGTAAAGGCGGAGTAGGCAAATCTCTTGTAACTTCACTTTTAGCTGTATATTTCAGTAAAAAAGGACTTAAAGTAGGCATACTTGACGCCGATATTACAGGACCTTCCATACCGAAGGTTTTTGGAATAGACGAAAAAGCATACCAGACAGAAATGGGCATTGAGCCCGGTGTATCAAAAGGTGGCATAAAGGTTATGAGCGTTAACCTTATTCTTGATGAGGCAGAAACACCTGTTATCTGGAGAGGCCCTCTTATTGCGGGGGTTGTTAAACAGTTCTGGACAGATGTTCACTGGGGCGAGCTTGATGTGCTCCTTATAGATATGCCTCCCGGAACAGGAGATGTTCCCCTTACTATCTTCCAGACTATTGCCCTTGACGGTGCTGTTATAGTTACAGCTCCTCAGGACCTTGTTTCAATGATAGTTAAAAAATCACATAATATGGCTAAAAAGATGGAGGTCAATGTTCTTGGCGTTATCGAGAATATGAGCTATATTAAATGTGATTGTGGAAACATCCTTTATCCTTTTGGCGAGGGCAGAACAGAGGCTATTGCTGAAGAATCAGGAACAGAGCTTATTGCCAAGCTTCCTATTATTCCTTCAACAGCAAAACTTTGCGATGAGGGATGTATCGAGGATATCGACATTGCTCTTTTAAGTGAGGTCGGCGAAAAGGTTTCTGCAAAGATAGGTTTATAAAAAATTAAAGCGGTTCTTAAGAACCGCTTTTTTAATGTCCTTAATATTATCTGCATCCGCATCCGCAGCCACAGCCATTATTTGAATCACAGCCGCAGGTGCTTTCGCCACTTACAGCGGAGGGGGTTGCGGGGGGAGAGAATAGATCAAAGGGGAATTCTATGCTGTCGAAGAAGTCACATACGCTCTGTCCTGAAACGCCGGTGCCTTCACACTCATTAGGTGTGCAGTAGCCAGAAGATGGAACTATTATATCTACGGGACGGAAAAGCTTGATAACGGAGAAAAGACCGATCGTTATATTTACTGAAGAAGGACAATCGGTTGCATCTGAAAGATTTCCGCATCCGCAGTTGTTATTTGAGCATCCGCATTCACAGCAATTGCAGCAGTTGCAGTTGCAGTTGGTGTTGCAACTGTTAACGGGATATTTAAGCTCTGCCGCTAAAGCAACTGCTTTACCATCAACTGTTACATAGGGGCCGGAATTGTTAGGATTATGAGCATAAAGGTCGGAAGCAGTTACAACATCTGTGCATACAGAACCGAAAAGAGTAAGCTTGGTCGTGTAGCTGGATGTGGCACATATCCTGCAAAGCTCGTCACCGTCAACCGATGTGAAAATAAGAGTGTAGGTGAAAATATATTTTATTGTTATATCCCAGAAACCGGGACGGAAGGGGTTAGGCCTTTTGTTTTCTATAAGAATCCTGCATAATGAAAAATTATCTGTCATAACAGAGGCTGCATTGCAGGGTGGTGTTATTATATCTCCTTCGTTATAAACGTCTCCGCAGGCGTTAGTACATCTTGCGGCTCTTGCGGGACCGAGGTTATCGGGGGTAAGGCACAGCTGTAAACGGCACTGGTCAAAAACACGGTTTGCCATAATGCACTCGTTCGTAAAGCCTGAGCCCGAATTATCGCATCTGCTGCCAAACTCAAAAGTTCCCATAAAAATCCTCCTTTTAATTGGTTTAAGTTGTTTCTGTTATATAATATGAAATGGACTAAAAAGGGTGATTAAAGAAAAATCATAAGGGAATACTCGGTAAAGACAAGATTTAAGTTTTTATTATGTTTTTGGAAATAACTTTAATTATTAGGCATAAGGTGATATAATCTAAAAAATAACAAATAGTTTTAAAACACGACAGTAAGGACGGTGTTTTTATGAAAAGATTTATGATGGTTGTCCTTTGTGCTGTGATTGTTTTTACAGGCTGTGGTAAGGATGAGCCTGTTGTTAATGAAACGGTAAAAACGGAAGAAACCATTTTAAATGAAGATGATCCGAAAGAGGAAGCAGTGTCTGAAGAAGAGAACACAGATATAGAGGCAGAAACAGAAGAAAAGCCTGAAGAGGAAGAAGTACAGTATAAACCCGCTGAACAGACTGAGGAGCAGAAAACACCTCCTGTTCAGCCTGAAAAGACCATTGATGGAGTTGGATATAATGACCAGAAATCATGGTGGTTTATGAGAAATACTGAAAACATACCGCCCACTGCACAGCAGGAGATAAATATAGCCCAGTATGATGCATACTACATAGGTGATACATCTGAGAAGATAATATATCTTACATTTGATGAGGGATATGAGGCGGGATATACGCCGAAGATACTGGATGTGCTTAAGGAAAACGATGTTAAGTCGATGTTTTTTGTGACGGGACATTATCTTAACAGTCAGCCGGAGCTTGTTAAAAGGATGGCTGACGAGGGACACCTTGTAGGCAATCATTCCTATGACCATCTAGACCATACTGCTGTAAGCGATGAGGAAATGATCGCTGATATTGAAAACTGTCAGCAGCTTATAACAGAAACGATTGGCTATGAAATGCCAAAGTTTTTCCGTCCGCCTTCAGGTGTTTACAGTATAAGGACCCTTGAAAAAGCGCAGGAGCTTGGATATAAAACCATATTCTGGAGCTTTGCGTATAAGGATTGGGATACAAGTGCACAGCCAACGGTGGAAGAAGCCTTTGATATGGTTGTTGATAATTACCACAACGGATGCATAATGCTTTTGCATGCAGTAAGTGAGGCCAACACAAATGCGCTTGATGATATGATAAAGTTTTTAAAGAACGAAGGATATGAATTCAGATCTCTTATGGAATTACCGTAAGAACGGGAGGAAGTAAGTTGGAAAACGGAATAAGGCTTGATTATAATAATATGATGTATGAAAATATCGGTTTAAAGGGTATTTATGGCGGGGATATCGCTAATATACGTCCCGATATGGAAAAGGCTCATTTTAACCTTAATGAAAAAAGGAAAAACGGAAGCCTTGAATGGATGGATATTATTTATGATCAGGAAGAGGAAATAAACGAAATACTTGAAACAGCTTCCGGGATAAGACAGTGGGCGGATACATTTGTTGTGCTTGGTATAGGTGGTTCGGCTCTTGGTCCTGCGGCTGTTCACCATGCGCTTAAGCATCCATATTATAACGAACTGCCTAAGGAAAAAAGAGATGGCTGGCCTAAGTTTTATGTTGTTGATAATGTTGATCCTGAAAGACTTTCAGGACTGCTTGATATCATAGACATTAAAACAACGGTATTTAACTGCATAACAAAATCGGGCAATACTATCGAAACTATGTCCCAGTTTATGATAGTTAAGGATATACTTGAAAAAGAACTTGGTAAGGAAGATGCTAAAAAGCACATAATCTGTACTACTGATAAGACCAATGGTGCCCTTATTAAAATAGCTGAAAAGGAAGGCTATAAAACTTTTTTTATACCATCAAAAGTAGGCGGAAGATTCAGTGAGCTCAGCCCTGTTGGCCTTTTACCTGCGGCCTGCGGCGGGATAGACATAAAAGAACTTATAAAAGGTGCTGTAAGTATGGATAAATATATGGCGGAAAACGGTGTTATGGAAAATCCTGCTTATATGTATGCAGCTTTAAGCTGTCTGGCACTGGAGAAGGGAAGAAATATATCGGTCATCATGCCTTATGCCGATTCACTTAAGCTTGTTGCTGACTGGTATTCACAGCTCTGGGCTGAATCACTTGGCAAAAAATACGATATAAACGGAAAACAGAAAAATATAGGTCAGACTCCTGTAAGAGCTCTTGGTGCAACAGACCAGCATTCACAGATGCAGCTTTTTGTTGAAGGCCCTGATGATAAAATAATAGTTATAATCGGCCTTGATAAATATAAAAGAGAAATAACCATACCTGTGGATTCTGATGTCGATGACCTTGGTTTTTTAAGAGGAGCTACCCATAACAATATGATATCCATTGAGCAGATGAGTGCGGAATATGCTCTTTTAAAGGCGGGAAAGGTGAATATGACAATAACTCTTCCTGAAGTCAATGAGTATTATCTCGGACAGCTTATATATATGTTTGAGGTAGCGACAGCCTTTGCGGGTGAGCTTTTAAACATAAATGCCTTTGACCAGCCTGGTGTTGAAGAGGGTAAAAATGCTGCATATGCTATGTTTGGCAGAAAGGGCTATGAAGCAAAGAAGGCAGAGCTTGATGCAAAGCCTCATAAAGATAAAAAATATATCATATAACTTAAAGCGGTGTTTAAACACCGCTTTTTTGTGTTTAAATTAACAATTGTTGATAAGTTCAGTCAATTATGTTATATTACGACAAAAGGTGTATATACACGTGTTTATGCAAACGATTGTCATTGACGGAGGTTTTTATGGCAGAACAGAACTTATGGAAAAAGATAGTAAACAGATATTTTATAAACGGACTTAACGGTATGGCTCAGGGACTTTTCTGTACCCTTATAATCGGCCTTATTATGAAACAGGTTGGCGGTCTTATAGATAACAGTTTTGGTACGCTGCTTATTCAGCTTGGTACTCTTGCAAGTGCCTGCACGGGCATTGCGATAGGTGTTGGTGTTGCCAACAGCCTTGGTACACCAAAGCTTGTTATATATGCATCGGGTGTTACAGGTTTTATTGGTGCCAATGCATCAAATCTTGTTAACGGAAAGCTTATAACTGAAGCTGGTGCTCTTCTTGTTTCGGGTGCAGGTGACCCTCTCGGTGCCTTTATTGCGGGCCTTGTTGGTATTGAGCTTGGACGTTTTGTATCGGGCAAGACCAAGGTGGATATTATAGTTACGCCTTTTGTAACGATACTTGCGGGAGGAATTGCAGGTGTTTTCTTTGGCCCTCCTTTATCAGCGGCTATGGCGTGGCTTGGACATGCTATTGAGGTGGCAACAGTACTTCAGCCATTCATAATGGGTGTTATAATTTCGACGGTAATGGGTGTTGCATTAACTCTTCCTATAAGCTCTGCGGCCCTTGGTATAATACTCGGCCTTTCAGGTCTTCCTGCGGGGGCGGCAACCATAGGCTGTTCAACACAGATGATAGGCTTTGCCGTTGCAAGCTTCAGAGAAAATAAATGGGACGGCCTTTTTGCACAGGGTATCGGTACAAGTATGCTGCAGATGCCCAATATCGTTAAAAACCCCCGTATTTGGATAGCACCGACCCTTGCAAGTGCAATTCTTGGGCCTTTAGGTACCTGCGTTTTTAAAATGACAAATAACGCTTCCGGTTGTGGTATGGGTACATCTGGTCTTGTTGGTCAGATAATGACATGGCAGACAATGTCACCTACAACACCGGGCGGACTTCTTATATTTGAAATATTACTTCTTCATTTTATTTTGCCGGCGATACTTACACTTATTATAAGTGAGCTCCTTCGTAGAAAAGGCTGGGTAAAATTCGGCGATATGAAACTTGACGTATAAAAAGCAAGACAAGCTATGTTTACATAAAACATGGCTTGTTTTTTTGCGTATATACTAACGGTGATGAAAAATGTTTACATATGGTTTTTATGAATGGATATTGTTTTTCTATGTATATTGTTTTTTAGGATGGGGTATAGAATCTGCCTGGGTATCTATAAGAGCCGGAAGATTTGTTAACAGAGGCTTTATGAAAGGACCTTGGTTACCCATATATGGATGCGGTGCTGTAACTATACTTATAGCGGGCGATATGTCCGATGGAAGCGTTATAGGATTATTTGTTATTGGTGCCCTACTGGCAACTGTTTTAGAATATATAACGGGTGAGGCAATGGTAAGAATATTTAAAGTAAGGTATTGGGACTATTCTTATAAAAAAATACAGCTTAACGGACATATATGCCTTTCTTCAACATTGGCTTGGGGAGTTTTGAGTATAATTATGGTATATATGATCCATCCGTTTTTTGAAGGCCTGCTTGAGGGAATATTTGCCTCTGCTATGAAAGTAATTGTCTGTGTTGTGAGTGCTGTTATGGTTTATGATTTTTCTAAAGCTCTTCGTGAAGCTCTTGATATACGAAAGGTATTGGTCGAGTTGGAAAAAGTAAAGGATGAATTTGAAGATTATATTGAGATTAAAAAAGAAATTCTAGAAGAAAGAATGGATGAGCTTGAAGAGAGGATAGAAATCCTGGAGGAAGATATAAACGAACTTGTTAAGAGTAGAAAAGAAAAATTTGAGAAAAACAATGAAAGAAGAAGGAAGGAACTTAAAGAAAGGATAGACTCTCTTCAGGAGGATTTTGAAAAACGTAGTAAAAAGATATCTTCAAGTAACCCAGGATTTAAACTGAAGATAAAAAATAAAAAGCATTGACATGGATATATGCCAATGCTTTTATCTTTTTAAAG
>SVDG01000065.1 GCA_015057875.1 Lachnospiraceae bacterium
CAGGGTGAATTTTTCTTAGCCTGGTCAAATAAGTCCCTTACCCTTGATGCACCAACACCAACAAACATCTCAACAAAGTCTGAACCGGAGATGCTGAAGAAAGGCACCTTTGCCTCGCCTGCAACAGCTTTTGCAAGCAGTGTTTTACCTGTACCGGGAGGGCCTACAAGAAGCACGCCCTTGGGTATCCTTGCCCCGAGTGCTGAATATCTTTTAGGATCTCTTAAGAACTCAACGATCTCCTTAAGCTCCTCTTTTTCCTCATCAAGACCTGCAACATGGCCGAAGTTTACTTTGCTTTCCTCGTCAACTGTTACCTTAGCCTTGCTCTTGCCAAAGCTCATCATCTTGCCGCCGCCCTGCATCTTCTGGAACATAAATGTAAAGGCAATAATGGCGATCACCATAAGAAGAAGAGAAGGAAGAATGCTGAATAATATGCCTGATTTTGCAATATCAGGTGTTTTTATCTCTGTTCCGTGGTCTATCGCTGATCTGTTTACTATCTCCATAAATGAATTCATACTGGGAATGTAAACTGTTGTAATAGAACCATCATCATGTGTAACAGTAGCTGTACCGTAGTTGCTTACATCTGTGCTTACCTGTATATCAACAGCCTCAAGCCTTCCGCTTTCAAGGTCGTTTACAAGATCAGCGTATGTATAGGGTTCAGTAGCTACTGTGCCTGTTGCTGCACCGGGTTTTCCCCTCATGCCAAGCAGAAGCACTATAAAAATAAATATTGCTCCGTAAAGTGCTATGCTTTTAATAAATTTACTGTTTTTCAAAAGTTTCCCTCCTTAGCGCGCCTTATTCTTCATCAAACCTGAGCACGCCGATATAATCAAGATTCCTGTATCTCTGTGCATAGTCAAGGCCATAGCCTACAACAAAATCATCAGGGATAACAAAACCTGTATAATCCGCTTCAACGTCCGCAACCCTTCTGTCGGGTTTATCAAGCAAAGTACATAATTTAAGAGATGCGGGCTCTCTTAATGATAAAAGGTCTTTTAAATGCTTAAGAGTCCTTCCTGTATCCACTATATCCTCTATAATAAGAACATCTTTACCTTTTATATGTTCATCAAGGTCCATATCTATCTTTATACGCCCACAGCTTTCGGTAGAGTTACCATAGCTTGAAACCTTCATAAAATTAAAGGTCACCTCATGGTTTAACTTTTTAGCAAGCTCTGACATAAAGATAACCGAACCCTTGAGTATACATATCATAAAAATTTCTTTGCCGGCATAGTCACGTCCTATTTCCTCTGCCATCTGTGCAACTCTCTTATCCACATCTGCAGCTGAAATTAGTACTTCCACTCTTTCCTTCATTTTATGCATCCTCCCAAATGTATATATATAAAACATTTTCGGTGTCTTCTCCGAGACCATGATACTTTGAATACCATATATCAGGTATCCACAGCACCTCGTTTCCGCTTGCAAAAACAAGAAGCTCATCTCTTTTTTCTCTGGGTATTTTTTTATCTATAAAAAAATCCTTGAGTTTTTTGCTTCCGCCGGCGGGATAAAGCCTTACAATATCCCCTGTTTTGCGGTTTCTTAAAATCAGACTATCTTTTATTTTAGCACAATTAAAGGATTTAGTACATACATTAACGCCTTTTATGGAATTTTTTTCTTCTTTTGAGGATACAAGAACATACTGCCCCATTTCAGGTACATATACCGTTTTCCCCTCCTCAAGGCTGTAGCATATATCCTTTTTTTCTTTATTTACGGCTATTCCTATTTTAAGGGTATCGTAAACCGTTTCTGCCTTTATATCATAGGGCAGATCAACAGATTTTCCCGTCCCCTTATCCATAAGGCTATATATATCATCTACATTTTTTGAATATATATCTTTCTGCGCACCCGAAACAGCTGTAAGAGCTTTTATTATGACCCTTTTTGCTATTACCCTATGGTATTTTTTTAACTTGTCTATGTTAAGATATACGCTGTTTTTTTCAAAAGTATTGATAAGTGAGTCATTAAATGCTTTTTGTGCCTCTTCCTCAATAAATAAGTTTTCCTCTGCCGCCATTACAGCAGTTTTTGCTATATTAAAAACAGCGTTTTTATTTATCTCTTTTTCCAAAAGCGGAATTATATTATGGCGTACACGGTTCCTTGTATATATATCCTCATTGTTCGTACTGTCTGTACGGTAATCTATGCCTTCTTTTTTGCAATAGCTTTCTATCTCGCTTCTTTTGCAGTTTATAAGAGGACGTATGATATCTCCCCTTACAGGGCTTATACCCACAAGTCCCTTTAAGCCGCTTCCCCTGGCAAGACGCATTATAACGGTCTCCGCCCTGTCATTGATATTATGGGCAACAGCTATTTTTGTAGCACCTTTTTCAGCCTTTATGCGTTCAAAGGCCGCATAGCGTATAAGTCTTCCTGCCTCTTCGCTTCCCAGTCCATTTTTTTCAGCGTATGTCTTTACATCGGCTCTTTCACTTATAAATTCAACACCAAGTCTTTCGCAAAGCTCTTTTGCAAAGGCTTCGTCACAATCAGCCTCTTCTCCTCTTAAGCAGTGGTTGATATGCACAGCTGTAAGCTTAAGATCCGAGCTATCCTTAATATGGCACAATACCGATAAAAGGGCACAGCTATCTGCACCGCCCGATAAGCCGATGATGATATGGTCGCCATTTTTCAGCATACCGTATTCAGTTATTGTTGCCATGACCTTTTTTAACATAATGCCCTCCGAATATACATACTATTATAATAAACTTTGCCATTTTTTTAAAGCACTAAAACAAAAGCCTTATCCGTAAGGATAAAGCTTTTATTCTTATTTGTATACAGGTGTCCATATACGTATAACCGCGGCAGTCATATCATCAGAAGCAATACCCCGTATACTTTCTGCTTCCTTTATTATGCTTTCCGCAATAAACCGAGGGTCTCTTGAATCTATACTTTTTAATATCCCCTCTATCCATTCATCTTCATTTATATCCATAAGCGCATCGGTAACTCCGTCTGTCAGCATTATTATTATATCTCCATCCTTAAGAGATACTTCTTTGGCCTTGGCACCCTCCCCTTGGGCAAGGCTGGGCGGCAGAGCTGGACTTAGTATTGTTTTAAGCTTTCCGTCCCTTATGATAAATGATGCACTTGCGCCCGCTTTTGTAAATCTTGCCCTACCTTCGTAAAGGTCTGTTTCCAATATATCCATTGTGGAAAATCCGTCTGTATCGCTTAAAAACACCGTATCTATAAGCTCTTTTATCATCTCTCCTGAAAGGGCCGCCCCAAAAAAGCTTTCCGCAAGCTCAACAGTCCTCATACTTATGCTTCTTGCCTCTTCTCCCGTACCCATTCCATCAGAAAGGATGACACCAATACCTTTTTCCGTACAAACATCGCCGAAAGAGTCCCCGGTAACACTGTTTCCCGTCTTAGGCCTTGTTGCTACAGCAAAAGTTGCCTTATATACAGGCAGAGCAGTATAAATATCTGCCTCCTCTCCGTTTGACGAGCTTCCCGTAAGAGCATATCTTACCCCCGTTGCCCTATGGAGGATATCGGACAGGTCTACTCCTGCCCCTATTGCATACACTCCTGCTATACCGTTTACCGTATATGCCTGTATTTTTACGTGCTTTTCCATATTTTCTTTTATAACATCAAGTATTTTTGCCGTTGTTTTTTTATCAGGCCTGTAGTCATTTTTTATGGAAGAGGAAAGCTCAGCAAGCATCCGCCCTATTATGTCCATCCTTCTGCTGTCTGCCGCCTTGTATTCCTTTATCCTGCCCTCCCATACCATATCCTGCCTGTAAAAATCCAGATTACGGTTGGTTACCTCAACAAGCTTTTTACTTCTTACGCACATCCGTGCTATCTCCTCAGGCATATCCTTTTCCGTAACAGTCCCGTTTTTTCCACACTCTCCCGTAAATTTATAAAACCCTTTATATGTATCCTCTATCTCGCTTCCCCAGCAGTATCCACTAAGTCCACAGTTAGCACATACTCCGCTTACAGTGGAATCTATTATCCTGTCTATCCTCTCTTTATCCGATACATCCTCTGCCCTGCTGCCTATTGCCTGTGCAATACTTTCTATAGCCTCTCCGACCGCCTCCATCCTCTTTGCGCTTATATCTTTGAACACATCGTACCCGCTGTCTGCCAAAGCTTCCGTCCTTTGCCTTCCTTCAGCCACAGGCATAACCGCAAACATTAAAGTCGCCATGGCAAAAGCAACCCCTGTATAAACCGAAAGGAAGTCCCCGCCTATATAAAAAAGCATAGCCAGACCAGTAAAAACCGCTGCCGCCGCAACTCCCTTTTTGCCAAGCCCCCTGAAGGCAGCTCCCATAAGCCCCATTGCGGAAAATGCCGAAAAGACACTTAAACTGCCATAGCCCGAACAAAGGGCAAAAAGGCCAAGGAATGTACCCATAGCCACCCCCGAAAACGTACCGTCCGCACAGCAGAAATACATTATCACAAAAACCGAAGCTGTAAGGAACATATCTATCCCCCACAAATCGATTCCCCCAAGGCCTGATATACCTGCCGCAAGGGCAAAATAGACATATACCTTCCTTTCCTCGCTTTCACCTTTAGCCTTTGCTCCCGAGAAAGCAAAGGCACACAAAAAAGCTATCAAAGCCTCTGCCGCCGTTATAAAAATAATAAAATCAAGCCTCATAACAGCTATGTATTTAAATACCCCCGTTATTATTACCGCTAAAGAACAAAATACAGCCTTCCTTGCCGCCGCAATGTTTCCCCTGTCCTTTGCCGCCATATCCACAGCCATAGCAAAAGTAAGTATTGCCGTATATCTCCACAGGTCATCTGTTCCGCTAAAAATCAGTCCGGCAAACGCCCCCGCCCATACACCGTAAAAACGCCTGTCCTCTCCTAAAAAACTGAACACAAAGGCGGCGGGAAGTACGCTCATCATACCGAAAAGCTCAACTCTTCCCATAAGGAAAGCCCCTGCTATCACTATCACCGTTATGAGTGCACTCTCCAATGCCTTATCTGCCACTTTTTTACGAGCAAAATCAGCGGTAAAAATGTTCTGTCCTTTTAATTCACTTTTTTCCATCAAAATACCCCCCTTGTCTTTTTGATTATAAAGACAGGGGGGTATCATATTTTGTCAGATCCTTTACTTGTTACCTGTGTTTTTAGCGCAAAAATTTCCATTAAACGCAAAAATAAAAAAGTGCCCAGAACCGGAATCGAACCAGTGACACGAGGATTTTCAGTCCTCTGCTCTACCGACTGAGCTATCTGGGCATAAAACTTATCTTAAATTTTTCAAGCTTGTTAAGTATACTCTTTTGTTGCTAATTTTGTCAACACCTTTCACATATTTATTACCAATACTTACCGCTATCCAAGGAGTTTCAAAAATGGTAATATAGTGTTGTAACAAATTTGTAATAATTTTTTAATAATTTTGAAAGGAGTTTTATTATGAATAAAAAAATTATATCTATGGCAGCAACAGCATTATGTACTCTCAGCATTTCAGTAACAGCATTTGGTGCAGGAAACAAACCTTGTGATCTTAAATTCTATTCTCCCTCGTTTTCTTACAGCATCCTTAGCGGAAGCGAGCTTTCCGAAAAACTTAACAGCTGTATCGAAAGGCTTAAAAAAGAGGGGATAAACTGCGATAAGTTGTTTTTTGAAAACAACTTCTGCACACCTTGCCCCGACAAAAATGACCCTCCCGTAAATGAGGGCGAAAAACCCTCTTTACCCGAAACCGATATTCCGTCAGAGGACACAGATAAACCGTCTGCTGACGAAGATACGATAATTTCATCAAACCAGACTGCAAAGGAAGCAGCATTTGCAGCAGAGGTAGTGGGTCTTGTAAACAAGGAAAGGGCTAAATATGGCTTAAACGCCCTTTCACAAGATCCTTCCTTACAGGCCGCAGCACAGAAAAGGTCATATGAACAGACAGAACTTTTTTCTCACACAAGACCTAACGGAAACAGCTGTTTTACTGTACTTCCCGAATACGGAGTTACATATAAAGGCGCAGGAGAAAACATAGCCTACGGACAGAAAACCCCTGCTGAAGTAGTACGTGCTTGGATGAACAGCGAAGGCCACAGAGCTAACATACTTTCCAAAAACTTTACGGACATAGGCGTTGGCTGTTACATATCCCCCTCAGGCACAATATACTGGACACAGATGTTTATATACTGATAAAGGACCCTTCGGGGTCCTTTATTATTATGCAAAAGTTTACACTTAGCTCTAAAAAAGGTATAATAAAATTATAAGGAGATGGTGTGATGTGGCTACTTCATCCAAAGACCTTACCCGCGGAACTCTCTGGAAGCAGATACTTATTTTCAGCTTTCCCCTTATGCTTTCAAATCTTCTGCAAGTGCTTTTTAATATGGCAGATATTGCCGTAGTAGGCCGCTTTGCAGGCTCCGCGCCCCTTGGGTCAGTGGGTTCAACAACAAATTTAGTAGTTATGCTGACCGGCTTTCTTGTCGGTATGGGCGGAGGAGTAAACGCCCTTGTTGCGCGTTTTTTCGGTGCAGAAGATAAGAGCGCTGTTTCACAGACGGTACATACAGCTTTTATCATCTGCCTTTTAACGGGTATAGTTGTAACCATAGGCGGTATTGCTGTATCCAATCCTATGCTGACACTTTTAAACACAAAGCCCGAGCTTATTGACGGCGCCCTGCTTTATCTGCGTATATATGTGCTTGGGGCTCCCGCCCTAGCTATGTTCAACTACGGCAACGCGATCTTCAGCGCCGTAGGCAATACCAAAAAACCTCTTATATATCTTTTTTTATCAGGCGTTATAAATATTTTACTTAATCTGTTCTTTGTTATATTTTTTAATATGGATGTTGAAGGTGTTGCCCTTGCAAGTATAATCTCTCAGTATATATCAGCCCTCCTTGTTTTAAGGGCTCTTATAAAAACAAACGATATATTTGCCCTCAGACTTTCAAAAATATCCTTTAATAAAGACAAAGCCGTAAGTATTGTGGCAATAGGCATACCCTCAGGCCTTCAGATGGCAGTTTTTCAGGTATCAAATCTTTTTATACAGACAAGCATCAACTCATTCAGCGCCATAACCGTTGCAGGAAATTCCGCCGCAGGCAATGCGGACTCCATAACCTACAACATAATCGCTTCATTCTATACTGCCTGTTCAAGCTTCATCGGCCAGAATTACGGTGCAGGCAAAAAAGAGCGTATCAAAAAGACCTATGGCCTTTGCTTTGCATTTTCATTTTTAACTGCAGCATGCCTTGGAGTTGCTATCCTTGCACTCGGCCCGCAATTCTTGGGTCTCTTCAACAAAGAGGCAGATGTTATCGCCGCCGGCATGAAAAGGCTGTCTATGATAATGCCCGCTATTGCATTTTCATCCCTTACAGATACCGCAATGGCTGCTTCCCGCGGTCTTGGTAAAACCACTGTTCCTACAATAATATTGCTTATGGGCTCCTGCATCTTCCGTATAGTATGGGTAGTTACAATATTTGCTCACTTCGGCACTATTGAATCTCTCTATCTGCTTTATTTCTTCTCCTGGACAATAACGGGAATATTCCAGATAGCATATTTCAAACTCATTTATAAAAAACAAACAGCGATATTCGGCTAAAAAACTTTACCCCTATATAGTCATCTCAACTAACTGTATAGGGGTATTTTATTAAAATTTGTTTAAACCAATAGAAATTATATGAAATATATAATAGAATTATATAGAGCATAAAGAAAGGAGCTGATATTATGTTTTGCAGAAACTGCGGAAAAAAACTTATAGAAGGTTCAAAATTTTGTGACATCTGCGGAACACCCGTTGACACGACCCCCAATAACGATACCACGACCCCTGCTGTTTACGAGGAAACCATTAAAAAAACCATACCCGAAAGCAATGAACAGAGGGATATAGAAAACAATAAGCTGATCTCTGTCCTTGCCTATCTTGGAATTTTTGTACTTATACCAATATTTGCCGCAAAAGACTCGCCTTTTGCAAAGTTTCATTCCAATCAGGGACTTGTGCTTCTGCTGTCAGAAGTGATACTTTGTTTTATATATCCTGTACTTTATATGATATTTTTCCTCTCTCTTATGTTTACGGGAAGCTCGGTATCAGGATTGATTTTCCTTATCGTAACAATTCTGTTCTTGCTGCTACTTATGATAATATTCATATTTATAATACTTGGTATAGTAAATGCACTGACCGGAAAGAAAAAATCTCTTCCTATTATAGGAAGGATAACAATATTAAAATAAGTAATAAAAAAGGACGGCTTAGCCGTCCTTTTATTATTTTTTATTTTAACCAAAAAATCAGCAGACCTTTGGTTAAAGCAAATACAAAGTATTTACTTATTTTAGATCATTTCTTTTAAGCCAACAAGCTCATCTTTGAAGAATTTTTCATTCATAAGTTTAGGCTCGCCGTCCATCTTAGGAGCAAAGTCCATAAGGTCAAGGATCTGTGTCTTAACATCGATGCCGGGTGCTACTTCTGTAAGGTAGAGGCCGTCTTCTCTTAACTCGAATACAGCTCTTTCTGTTACATAGAGAACAGGCTGTTTTGTTGAGATAGCATAGTCACCACTGAATGTGATCTGCTCAACCTCTTTGAGGAATTTCTTCTCTTTACCTTCCTGAACGATTGTAAGTTTGCCGTCAGCGATAGCACATTTTAATCCGCCTGCTGTGAAAGTACCACAGAATACAACCTTTTTAGCGTTCTGTGTGATATTGATGAAACCGCCGCAACCAGCGATTCTGGGTCCGAAT
>SVDG01000066.1 GCA_015057875.1 Lachnospiraceae bacterium
AGTTGTAATTTCTCTGCTTGCATTCTGTGCAGGCTAAAGTAATTTTGGTTCTCATCACTTCCACCTCCGTTATTATTTTTGTTAAAACTTGCATAAAAAAAAGACATACGCCTTTGGTATACATCATACCATCATGTCAATGCCTTGTCAATAAAAATATGAGGAAAATATTGATTTCCGGGCGTTTCCTGTCCGGAAACGCCCGGTTTTAATTATAACTGACCGTTCTTATAACTTTCAAGTGCTTTGGCAAGCTGATCAGGACAGCTTGTGCGTCTGGGTCCGCAGGTTATACCGGAAAGTTTTTCAATGACTGTGTCAACATCCATACCTTCAACAAGGTTTATTATACCCTTGTGGTTTCCGTCACAGCCGCCTAAAAATTTGACATTATATACTTTATTATCTTCAATATCAAATCCTATCCTTATAGCACAGATACCGCTTGTTTTGTAATTATAGTTCATTTCTTATCCTCCTGTTCAGCCCTCATATATTCTTCTGCCATATCTCTGTAATGCACAGATGAGCTCCTTATATCCTCTATCTCCGCCTCCGTAAGGGGACGCACAACCTTTGCAGGGAAGCCGAAAGCAAGATGTCCGTCAGGAACTCTTGTTTTTCCCGTAACAACGCTTCCTCCGCCAATAAGACAGTCCTTGCCAACAATGGCACCGTCCTGAAGGATCGCTCCCATACCGATCGTAGAATTATCTCCTACAGTAGCGCCGTGGATAATTGCACCGTGTCCTATGCTTACGTTTTTACCTATATGTGTTTCGTGAGGGTTTTCCCCTGCTTTGCCTCTTATATGTATAACACAGTTATCCTGTATGTTTGTTCCCTCGCCTATAGTTACGGCAATATCCTCGCCCCTAATTACAGCCCCCGGAAAAACACTTACTCTTTCACCGAAGGTAACATTTCCACATACAGATGTATTTTCAAAAAGTATGGTGCTTTCAGGTAAAACCGGTACAAAATTTTTATATCTTCTTATCATCAGTTAATCCTCCGTACATTCATTTTTTCTATCACAGTCCTTGCAGTAGCCATATATCTCTATATTGTGTCCGGTAACGGTAAAACCCGTGCTTTCCTTTATACCATCTACCTTAAGAGGGCACTCCGCAAGGGGAAACGCCTTGTTACATCCAACACAGACAAGAAAGTGTCCGTGCTTATGGTCTTTTTCAACATACTCGTATCTCGCCGTAGCATCAGAATAGATTATCTTATTGACCCTTTCGTTTTTAACAAGCATCTCAAGGTTTCTGTATACGGTCGTAATAGCCAGTGCAGGATAATCTGCACTGGCGATATTATAGATCTCCTCAGCGGTTGCAGGCCCCTCAAGGCTCATAAGGGCATCTATTATTTTCTGTCTTTGCTTTGTGTTCCTTACTGCACGCATACACTCACCTCCCTGTCCAATCAAAACTATTTATATCATAATAATCAAATCAAATCAATAATCATTGACAAATGAATAGGTAAATAATAAAATTTAAATGCAAATCATTTGCAATTACGGAGGTAAATATGATAAAAAGACTTCTACCTATTATATGTGCCGTTATCCTGCTTTTAAGCGGATGTACTGATAAGGCATCTGAAGACAGCGTTATAACCACTTCTTTTTACCCTGTTTATTTAACAGCCATAAATATAACAAAAAATACAGATACAGAAATTACGACCCTTGCCAAGCCTTCTACAGGATGTCTGCACGATTATCAGCTTACAAGCGGTGATATACGCAAACTTAACGACAGCGCTCTTTTTATAATCAACGGTGCCGGTATGGAAGATGGCTTTATAGGAGAGGTTATAAACTCAAACGATAATATAGATGTACTGGATTCTTCTTACGGTACACACGCAATAGAAAATACCGAAGAATGTGCTGATGAACATAGTCACGAAGAACATGACCACAGCCACGCTATGAATTCTCATATATGGCTTATGCCTCACAATGTTATCCGCCAGGCAGAAAATATTACCCAAAAGCTTCGCGAAATATATCCCGATAACTCAGATGTATATAACGTCAACCTTAACGATTATACAAAAAAGCTCAAAGAGCTTGATGAAGCATATGAAAAACTGTATATAGATAAGGATATAAAGGCAATCATTTTAAATGATGGGTTTGAATATCTTTGCACCCCCTATGGTATAGAGGTGGCTTTTACGATAGAGCTTGATGAAAACACGACCACATCTGCAAAAGAACTTGCATCCATAACAGACAGTGCAAGAAACGGCAGTTATATAATAATGGCACCCAAAGGCGAACATTCAGCCTTTGCCGCAAGCCTCAGCCGCGAGCTTGGTATACCCGTTTTCGAGCTTGACCCCATAACCTACGGAGAGCTTGAAAACCACAACTACTATATAGAAGCAATGGAATACAACTATTCTGTTCTCAAGGAGATATCTGATTTATGAAAATACACAACAGCTGCGGATTATGCACAATAAATATAAACGACCTTTCCGTTATAAGCGGAAGTCAGGAAATAATAAAAAATATAAATATGGAGTTCCATTGCGGAGAGCTTACAGCCATAGTAGGTAAAAACGGTGCCGGTAAAACAACTCTTATCCGTTCAATTTTAGGCGAAAGAAAGCATGCAGGAACGATCACCTACAAAAACCACCACGGTGAAACACTTTCAAGGCCCAAGACCGGCTATGTTCCCCAGCAGCTTTCCTTTGATAAAAGCACTCCCGTTACGGTAATGGATTTTCTTTCCTCTTTATCTGCCAAAAAACCCGTCTGGTTCGGCTTTAATAAAAAAGAAAAGGAAGAAATAATAAAAAGACTTGAAGCTCTTAATTGTGCCGATGTTTATGATAAAAAACTGGGCAACCTTTCAGGCGGAGAATTACAGAGAGTCCTGCTTGCAGCGGCAACCCACCCTATGCCAGATCTTCTGATACTTGACGAACCTGTATCAGGTATAGATGCCGCAGGCCTTGATATGTTCTATAAGCTCGTTACAGAGCTTCGCGATAACTATCATATGGCTATCCTTCTTGTATCTCATGACCTGCCCTTAATAAAAAAATACGCCGATAAAACTATAGTTCTCGATAAAACCGTAGTGATATCAGGCGATACTGAAGAAGTTTTTGCAAGCAAAGAATTTAAAGCTACTATGGGGCTAGATTTTTAAGGAGTAATTTATGGAATTTATATACAGCATAATGGACAACCTGCCCTTTGCATTTTTGTCCTATAACTTTATGAAAAATTCAATAATCGCGGCTATACTCATAGCTCCGCTTTTTGCTTTTCTCGGCACCATAGCCGTAAATAACAGGATGGCCTTTTTCTCTGAGGCTCTTGGCCACAGTGCATTTACAGGCATTGCTATAGGCTCTCTTTTAGGGCTTAATAACCCTGTCCTTGCCATGATCGCCTTCGGTATAGTATTAGGTATACTTATCACAAAAGTTAAGAACATAAATAAAACCTCTGCCGATACGGTAATAAGCGTATTCTCATCAATAGCCATGGCTCTCGGTATAATACTGCTTTCAAGAAACGGAGGCTTTGCAAAATACTCATCCTATCTTATAGGTGATATCCTTCTTATATCTCCTCAGGAGCTTTTAATGCTTGCCATACTTCTTGTTGCAGTCTTTGCAATATGGTGTACTATATATAACCACCTTCTTATAACAGGCATAAATACATCTCTTGCATCAAGCCGCGGGATAAACACATCTGTTATGGAATACATATTCATAATAATGATAGCCGTAACTGTAATGTTTACAATAAAATGGCTTGGTATACTCACAATAAACTCTCTGCTTATACTCCCTGCTGCAGCGGCAAGAAATATAAGTTCATCATCAAAGCAGTATGTATTAAGCTCTGTTATCATATCACTTGTTTCTGCAATTTCCGGTATAATAATATCCTTCTACGCCGACACATCCGCAGGCGCCGCTATGGTACTTGTGGCAGGCATACTGTTCTTCATTACTCTTATAGTAGTACTGAAAGAAAAATAAGCATTAAAAAAGCACCCATAAGGGTGCTTTTATTGTTTTTAGAATTTTTCGTAGAAAACTGTTTCTGATTTATCAAGCTTTTTAAAGTGAAGACCTGCAGGTTTGCAAGTTTCTGTAGGGTATCCAAGCATAAGTATACAGTAAGGTCTGAGGCCTTCAGGAACATTAAACATTTCGATAGCCTCTTTATGATGGAAAACCCCTACCCAGCAGCTGCCAACGCCAAGTTCCCACGCTTCAAGCATCATATGTGTTGCTACGATAGCTGTATCAATAGGTGTTGAATCCGTCCCGTCCTGCTCGTTCTGCCAAGCTACTCTTTCATCACCGCATACCATGATAGCTGTTGTTGCACCGTATACACAGGGTGATAATTTGTTAAGCTTTGCAATGTTTTCTTCGCTTCTTAAAACAAGCATTCTCTGGGGCTGAAAGTTTTTAGCTGTAGGAGCTATCCTTCCTGCCTCAAGGATAAGCTCAAGCTTTTCATCCTCTACCTTTTTGTCGCTGAATTTTCTTACAGAGTATCTTTCTTTCATAAGGTCTAAAAATGACATTTTTACTCCTCCTCTTTGAGTATAACGATATTATTTAAATATATGTTACCACACACAAGTCAAAAGTCAAGAAAAATATTTAGCATACTAATTATTTTTACTCCCTATCATTACAGCTTCATTTATTGCTATTGTTTAATTCCCTTTTATTTGTTAAAATACTTTTCAGGTGATTTTATGGCAAAAATAAAACTTGTTGCAAGCGACCTTGACGGAACACTGCTTACAAGCAACAAACAACTTACAGACAGATTAAAAACAGCTATAAAAGCTATAACCGATAAAGGTATATATTTTATTCCTGCAACAGGCCGTGTATATGACGCTGTTCCTGATGATGTAAAAGCTTTGCCTGTAAAATATATCATCACAAGCAACGGAGCCCGTGTGTATCACCCTAAAGCAAAAACAGACATAGCACAGAATTATATCCCTCCTGAGGATGTGGATTTTATTCTTGATACAGCTAACGGTCTTCATGTTATCATTGAAATATTTATGGACAATAAGGCTTATATAGACGAAAAGGCCTATAACGACCTTTATTCCTATAACCTTACTGAGGGTCACGCAGGATATATACTTGAAACAAGGATACCTGTAAATATAGATGAACTGATTAAAACAAAAAAAGCTGAGCTTGAAAACATAAATATAGTTTTTGCAGACCCTGAAACAAGGTTTGATGTTATAAGAAAGTTTAAAGATTACGGTAAAGCATCCGTTACAACATCTTCACCTAATAATGTTGAAATAACAAGCCTTAAGGCAACAAAGGGAAATGCTTTGAAGGAAATATGCACCCTGCTAGGCATAAGCAGAGAAAATGTTCTTGCACTGGGGGACAGCGATAATGACCTTGATATGATAGCTTTTGCAGGCTGCGGCGTTGCAATGGCTAACGCAAGCGACCACGTAAAAGATGCTTCGGATATGATCACCGCCACCTGTGATGAAAACGGTGCGGCATTGATACTTGAAATATTAGCAGAAAAAGGAGAAATATAATGAGTATTTTAAATGTAGTTAATTTAAGCCACGGCTTTGGTGACAGGGCTATATTCACAGACGTTTCCTTCCGCCTTTTAAAAGGTGAACACGTAGGCTTTGTTGGTGCAAACGGCGAAGGAAAATCAACATTTATGAACATAATAACAGGCTCCCTTATGCCTGATGAAGGAAAAATAGAGTGGTCAAAAAATGTACGTGTCGGCTATCTTGACCAGCACACAGTTCTTGAAAAAGGACAAACTGTAAGAGATGTTTTAAATTCTGCCTTTTCATTCCTTTTTGATATGGAAGCAAAGATGAATGAATATTACGGTGAAATGGCAGAGGCTGATGATGAAAGAATGGCATTCCTTATGGAAGAAACAGGCTCTATACAGGAACTTCTGGACCAGCACGATTTTTACATCATAGATTCAAAGGTAGATGAAATCGGCCGTGCTTTAGGCCTTGCCGATATCGGTTTTGACCGCGATGTTACAGAGTTATCAGGCGGACAGAGAACAAAGGTGCTTATGGGTAAGCTTCTTCTTGAAAAGCCCGACATACTCCTTCTTGACGAGCCTACAAACTATCTTGATGAGGTACATATCGAATGGCTTAAGAGATATCTTATTGATTATGAAAACGCTTTTATACTCATTTCTCACGATATACCTTTCCTCAACAGTGTTGTAAACCTTATTTATCATGTTGAAAACTCTCACCTTGATAGATATGTTGGTGATTACAACAAATTCCAGGAGGTATATGCCGCTAAAAAGGCACAGCTTGAAGCCGCTTACAGAAAACAGCAACAGGAGATCGAAGACCTTAAAGATTTCGTTGCAAGAAACAAAGCCCGTATATCCACAAGAAATATGGCAATGAGCAGACAGAAAAAGCTGGACAAAATGGAAGTGATCGAATTAGCTAAAGAAAAACCGAAGCCCGAATTCAACTTTAAAGAAGCAAGGGCCGCGTCACGTTATATTTTCCAGACAAAAGACCTTGTTATAGGCTATGACAGACCTCTCTCCCGCCCCCTTAACCTTACAATGGAAAGAGGACAGAAAATCGCCCTTATCGGTGCTAACGGCATAGGTAAAACCACCCTCTTAAGAAGTATCATAGGTGAGATCCCTGCCATAAGCGGAACAAGCGAGCTTGGCGATTATCTTTACACAGGCTATTTCGAACAGGAGAAAAAGTATACGGATAACATCTCCTGTATAGACGAAATATGGGCAGAGTTCCCCGCTTGCACTCAGTATGAAATAAGAAGTATGCTTGCAAAATGCGGGCTTACAACAAAGCACATCGAAAGCCTTGTTAAAGTTTTAAGCGGCGGCGAACAGGCAAAGGTACGTCTTTGCAAGCTGATCAACCGCGAAACAAACGTGCTCCTTCTTGACGAGCCCACTAACCATTTAGATGTTGATGCAAAAGAAGAACTTAAAAGAGCACTTAAGGCATATAAAGGCAGTATTCTCCTTATCTGCCACGAGCCTGAGTTCTACAAAGATGTTGTTACAGATGTATGGAACTGCGAAAGCTGGACAACCGTACAGTTATAAAATGCATTAAAAAAGACCATTCATTCGAATGGTCTTTTATTATTCCTTTTATTCAGCATCAGCATGGCATCCACAACCGCAGCCGCTGCAGCTTTTGCCCGAACATTCTTTTCCGGCAGGGCAACCGATGCATTTAACTCCACTTTTTTTTGCTTTGTAAATGTATGCCACCGATGATCCTATTATAGCAAGTATTATAACTCCCAAAATAATATCTGTCATACTGATTTCTCCTTTAATACTTATGCTTTAGCAGCTTTCTTTAAAGCATACTCCTTTTCAAGCTCTTTATCTGCTTTTTTTATAAGGTATACTATAATTGCTACTATGGCAATTACTACGATAAGGCCGGGGATAAACCCTGCTCCTAATGCACCTGTTGTAACAAATGTACCGATCTGGTATACAAGGAAGCCCACAGTAAAACCTGTTGCAAACTGAAGCATTATACCACCAAAAAGCCATTTTTTGCTCTTTATCTCCGCATTCATAGCTCCTATAGCCGCAAAGCAAGGAGGTGTATAGAGGTTAAACATAAGATATGCAAGAGCTGCTGCCTTTGTAAGTTGCATAGCGATAGCTACTTCATTAGCACCGCCAACAAGTGCAAGTTCTTCTGTATCAATGAAGTTTGTAAGTCCGTAAACAACTGCAAGTGTACCAACAACGTTCTCTTTTGCAATAAAGCCTGTGATAGCTGCTGCTGCAAGCTGCCAAGCTGCAAAACCAACAACAGGAACAAGTATGATAGAGAAAGGTGAAGCTATAGTAGCAAGGATAGAAGTTGCCTCCATACCCTCTTCAACAAGCTGAAGCTGCCAGTTGAATGTTGACATTATCTGAACAACTGCGTTACATACAAGGATAATTGTACCCGCTTTAACTATGTACGCCCAACCACGTGAGATCATTGAAATAAATGCTCTCTTGATGCTGGGTATCTTCCATTCAGGAAGCTCCATGATGAAAAATGACTTTCTGATTTTATGACCTGCGATTTTGTTTACAAGTAATGCACCAAAGAATATAAGCACGATACCTACAAAATACATAAGTGTTCCTACCCAAGACGCATCTGCAAAAAACGCACCTGCAAAAAGAGCTATAACAGGAAGCTTGGCACCACAAGGCATAAAGGGTGTGAGCATTGCTGTTGCTCTTCTCTCTCTTTCATTTCTGATAGTACGGCTTGCCATGATACCGGGGATAGCACATCCTGTACCGATTACCATAGGGATAACTGATTTACCTGAAAGACCAACTTTTTTGAAGATAGGATCAAGAACAACGCTGACACGTGCCATGTATCCACAGTCCTCAAGTAAAGCCATAAGGAAATACATTACCATAACAAGGGGAAGGAAACCTACAACGGCACCAACACCGCCAATGATACCATCAACTAATAAAGCCTGCATAAAAGGAGATGCTCCTTCAACAAGTCCTGCCACATATCCCTGGAAAGTTTCGATCCAGCCTGCAAGCATATCCGCAATGTAAGGGCCAAGTGTAGACTGTGATATATCAAAAACAAGGAACATAACAATGGCAAAAACAATTATACCGATAACAGGGTTTGTAAGTAATGCATCAAGCTTATCCTGTTTGTTTTCGTCTTTTGTAAATACCTTACGCGTTTCAACTTCTTTAACAATACT
>SVDG01000067.1 GCA_015057875.1 Lachnospiraceae bacterium
TGTAAAAAACCGACTGCCCCTATAGAAGGGATTGAAATACATTGTTAAAGGATATTTTGGGAAAAAGGATATTGTTTTTTGACGGAGGTATGGGTACCCTTCTGCAGGAAAGAGGGCTTAAGGCAGGGGAATTACCCGAAAGATGGAATATTGACCGACCTGAGGATATAAAAACAATACATAAAGCTTATATAAAGGCGGGAAGCGATATTGTGCTTGCTAATACCTTTGGTGCAAACCGCTATAAATATGGTGAAGAGCTTGAAGCTGTAATTGCATCAGGTATCAAAAATCTTAAGGACGTTATAGCAGATGAGGGCAGAAAAGTTTATGCAGCCCTTGACATAGGTCCCTGCGGAAAGCTTATTTATCCTTCGGGTGACCTTGATTTTGATGAGGCATACGATGTTTTTAAGGAAATATGTATTATCGGAGAAAAAAATGGCGCAGACCTTATCGTTATAGAAACTATGGGCGATATTGCAGAGGTACGTGCGGCGATTCTTGCGGCAAAGGAGAATACAGCTCTTCCTGTTTTCTGTACCCTTATTTTTGATGAAAAGGGAAGACTTCTTACGGGTGCGGACGTTAAAAGTGCTGTGCTTACCCTTGAGGCACTTAAGGTAGATGCACTTGGTGCAAACTGCGGACTTGGGCCTAAGGAGATGGCACCTATAGTTAAGGAATTGCTTGAAAATTCATCTGTTCCTGTTATAGTAAACCCCAATGCGGGGCTTCCGGTAAGCGTTGATGGAAAAACTGTTTTTAATATAAAAGCTGATGAGTTCAGCTCTCTTATGGAGGGCTTTGCGAAAGACGGAGCGTGGCTACTTGGCGGATGCTGTGGCACAACACCTGAATTTATAGAAAAAACGGTTACATTATGTAAAGATATAAAGCCCTTGCCTATAGAGGTAAAAAATAAAACAGCTGTATCAAGCTATGCAAAAAGTGTTGAGATAGGGAATGGTACAGTTGTTATAGGCGAGAGGATAAACCCTACAGGTAAAAAGAAATTTAAAGAGGCACTTTTAAATAACGATATAGACTATATTTTAAGAGAAGCCGTTAATGAACAGAATAATGGCGCGGATATATTGGATGTAAATGTCGGGCTTCCAGGTATTGACGAGGTAAAGGTGATGGAGGAGGCCATAAGGGAGATACAGACAGTTACAGACCTTCCTCTGCAGATAGATACTGCCAATGCAAAGGCGATGGAGGCGGCTCTTCGTCATTATCACGGCAAGGCACTTATAAACTCGGTAAACGGGAAACAAGAGAGCATGGATACGGTTTTCCCACTCGTTAAAAAATATGGCGGTGTTGTAGTTGGCCTTACCCTTGATGAAAACGGGATACCTGAAACTGCCGAGGGAAGGTTTGCGGTAGCTAAAAAGATAGTTGAAGAGGCGAAAAAATATGGTATACCTGAATGGGATATTATTATTGATCCTCTTACAATGACCATAAGTACGGACGGAAACAATGCAAAAACTACCCTTGAGGCGCTTAAAATGATAAAAGAACGCCTTGGGGTCAAAACGGTGCTTGGTGTTTCAAATATTTCCTTTGGTCTGCCTAACAGAGAAAAGATAAATACAGCCTTTTTTACTATGGCTATGGCCTATGGGCTTGATGCGGGCATAATAAATCCTGCAAGCGAGTCTATGATGAATGCGGTAATAAATTCAAGAGCACTGCTTGGACATGACGAGGGCTGTGAAGATTATATCGAGAAAAATTCAGAGGCAGAAACGGCAACTTTAAAGGCTGTGGATACAGACCTTAAGACTGCTGTAAAGATGGGGCTTAAGGATGAGGCGTTACAGATCGCGAGAGCTTTGCTTAAGGACGGAAAGGCACCTCTTGATGTTATAAATGAGTTTCTTATACCTGCCCTTGATGAAGTGGGTAAGGATTTTGAAAACGGAAAGGTGTTTTTACCTAAGCTGCTTATGAGTGCTGTCAGTGCGGGTGCGGCCTTTGATGAGGTCAAGGCGGCTATTGAGGCAAGCGGAACAGCACAGGAGAAAAAAGGCAGGATACTGCTTGCAACCGTTAAGGGCGATATACACGATATAGGTAAAAACATAGTTAAAACTTTGCTTGAAAACTATGGTTATGATGTTTTAGACCTCGGACGTGATGTTGCACCTGAAAAAGTGGTTGAAGCAGCTGTTAATGAGGATATAAATCTTGTTGGTTTAAGTGCGCTTATGACAACAACGGTCGTTAATATGGAAGAGACTATCCGTCAGCTTAAGGCGGTCAAGCCTGAGTGTAAAATAATGGTCGGCGGTGCTGTGCTTACAAAGGATTATGCCGAAAGCATTGGTGCGGACTTCTACGGTAAAGATGCTATGGCAAGCGTAGGATATGCGAAAGAGGTGCTTTAAGACCTTGAAGGTTCTGGTTCCTAACCTCCACGATCCTTAAAAAATGCTTGAACTAAATTTTAATTCAAAAGCCCCTATCCAATTTTTGGATAGGGGCTTTTTAGTTAAAGTTTGGATCCAACCTTTTCAAAGGTTGGTGGGGTGTTGGGGCAAAGCCCCAAGGTCTTTAATACTCGTCAAATATAAATGTTTTAAGTTTGGGCAGAGCCTTATCTATGGCATCTGCCTTTTCTTTATTATGGATAACTGCACGCCCTTCAAAGAGAAGCTCGTAAAGTGAACGGTAACCGGCTATAAGCTGGGTAAAAGCCCCTATATCCATTGAAACATGGGCGGGCTCATATGTTCTTCCGTCCTTCAACGAAAAGCTGCCGCTATTCTCCTTGTTGACAGGGTCACTTATTTCTATAACTCCATCGCAATCCAAAGAAAGCGCTTTTAAAAGCTTGTTAACAGAAGCGATATTCATAACAGAGCGGGGTATACCACCCATATCTGCGGGGAGTTTTATTTTATATTTCTTGCCATTGGTAAATGAAGAAATAAATTTAATAATCTCGTCTTTTGCGTTCTCGTTTGACCATACGGTCTCTTCGGCATAAATAAGCTCATCCATATTATAGAAAAATGTGTAGCCGTCAATTCTATCGTCTTTCTTATGCACGGCAACAAGTCCACCATCTACGGTATAATCCTCAGCCTTAAGCTTAAAATTCGCTAAAGAACGCGAAACTATACCTGAATAGTTTTTATAAAAGCCACAGTAAAGGTCATAAAGCTCATCCATATATTCATCTTTGTTTATCAGCTCAACGCCGGTGCTTTTTACAGAATCATCGGTTTCACCCTCGGCAAATGATATGTCGCTTACGGGATATGCACCTGAAAAATAATAGGTATCTATTTTTACAGGTGTGTTGGGACATAGGATCACTCCCTTTTCTGAAATATTGTTAAGATAAAAGCTGTAAAGCTCTTTCATGTATCCACGTCCGCCATATTCGGGGTCGGTTGAAACACCCATGACCAAAGCTGAGGGGATGCTTTTTCCCCTTATATATAAATTAAGCGGAATTGACTGTATACAGCTGACTATTTTGTTGTCTTCTTCAAGGCATACGCTCATTTCGGGAAAAAAACGGTTGTCAAAAAGCCATGTGGAAAACACATCACTGTCGTTAAAGCATTTATCCCAGACTCTTCGGAAAGAGTTTTTATCCTCGTATGCTGCAAAGCGTAATTTCTTCATAAACCGCACTCCTTATGGATATAATGATAGTTTAAAACCGGCGAGAAGTAAACATATTGATTTTAGTTTTGATAGATGTTATAGTTTTAATATTATGAGCCAAAAATATAATTTGGAGGTGTGAAAATGTGCGGATTTGTTGGCTATACGGGCCATATAGAAAATGGAAAAAGCGTGCTTGAGAGCATGATGGATAAAATTGCGCACAGAGGACCCGACAGCGCGGGAACATATATAGACGACAAAGTAGCCCTCGGCTTCAGAAGGCTTAGTATTATAGACCTAGACCACGGCAGCCAGCCTATTTTTAATGAAACAGGCGATATAGCCATAATTTTTAACGGCGAGATATATAACCACAGGATAATAAGAGAAGAGCTTAAAAAATACGGTCACGTTTTCAAAACAAATTCCGATACAGAGGTGCTTGTGCATGCCTATGAGCAGTACGGCGAAAAAATGACAGACCACTTAAGGGGTATGTTTGCCTTTGTTATATGGGATATGAAAAAAGAGAAGCTTATGTGTGTGAGGGACTTTTTCGGTATCAAGCCCTTCTACTATAGTGAAACTGAAACAGGACTTGTTTTCGGAAGTGAGATCAAGGGTATGCTTGAGCATCCCTCTATAAAAAAGGAAGTTAATAAAGAAGCCCTTGAAAACTATCTTACCTTCCAGTATTCCGTTCTTCCCGAAACATTCTTCAAGGGTATCTATAAGCTTATGCCGGGACATATGCTTATACTTGAAAACGGCAAGGTAGAGATAAAACGCTACTGGGAGCCTGTGCTTGAGCCAACAAAGGGCAAGAGCCTTGAGGAAACTGTTGAAGAGATAGACAAGGCTATGCAGGATTCAATAAAAGCACATAAGATAAGTGACGTTGAGGTTGGTTCATTCCTTTCAAGCGGAGTGGATTCAAGCTATGTTGCGGCTTGCTTTAACGGAGATAAAACCTTTACCGTAGGATTTGATTATGAAAAATATAATGAGATAGATTATGCAAAAGCATTATCTGAAAAAGTTGGCATAGATAACTATTCAAAGCTTATTACGACCGAGGAGTACTGGGATGCGATCCCCAAAGTTCAGTATCACATGGACGAGCCTTTGGCAGACCCTTCAGCCATTGCACTTTATTTTGTAAGCCAGACTGCTGCAAAGCACGTTAAGGTATCGCTTTCGGGTGAGGGTGCGGACGAATTCTTCGGCGGATATAACATATATAAAGAACCTGCGGCTTTAAGACCTATAACAAGGTTGCCCAAGCCCTTAAGAAGACTTATGGGTGCCATTGCAAAGGCTATACCATTTAAGGTAAAAGGTAAAAACTATATCATAAGAGGAAGCCGTGATCTTGAGGAAAGGTTTATCGGTAACGCATATATGTTCCGTAAGGCAGAGAGGGAAGATATACTTAAAGCTCCTACAGGAAACTTTGCTCCAGAAACCCTTACAAAGCCTTTTTATGATAAGGTCAAGCATCTTGATGATATTTCAAAAATGCAGTATATAGATATCAACTTCTGGCTTATAGGAGATATCCTTCTTAAGGCGGATAAAATGAGTATGGCACATTCCCTTGAAGTAAGGGTACCATTCCTGGATAAGGTCGTTTTTGAGGCCGCAAGATTCCTTCCGCCTGAGTATAAGGCAAACAGCGCCAACACAAAATATGCTATGCGTATGGCTGCCCATAGATATCTGCCTGATATGGTAGCGGAGAAGAAAAAGCTTGGCTTCCCTGTACCCATAAGGATATGGCTTAAGGAGGATGGCTTCTATAACACGGTTAAAGAGGCCTTCACAGGCGATGCCGCAAAAGAGTTTTTCAAAACAGAAAAGATCGTGCGCTACCTTGATGACCACAGAGCGGGCAAAGAGGATAACAGCCGAAAGATATGGACTATATATATGTTCCTTGTATGGCATAAGGTATATTTCGGATATTGATAATATAAGAGCTCTTCATGAGCTCTTATTTTTATGTATAATTTTATGTATAAAACTAAGAACATACCATATTTCGCTAACATCCTTGACAAACACGGAGGTGTTTGATAGATTTAATTTAATATGGTAGAAAACCAAAGCAGAGCTTTTTGATCTTTCACAAATTTAATAAAGGCACGATGATGAAGAACAGTAGCCTGTAAAAAAAACGGCTTAAAGCGAGTTCCCGGCGGTGGAAGGGGAGCAGCACGGTTATGGGTGAAGGCACTTCGGAGTGCGCCAAAAAAAGAGGATATTGCTCTGGCAGTATCAAAAAGGGTGGAACCGCGGAAGATGTCTTTCGTCCCTTACATTTATGTGTAAGAGATGAGAGGCTTTTTTAGTTTGAAGGAGGATATTTATTATGGAAAAAACAATGGAAAAAGTTGTTGCACTTGCAAAATCAAGAGGATTTGTTTACCCCGGAAGTGAGATCTACGGTGGTCTTGCAAACACATGGGATTACGGCCCTATTGGCGTTGAGCTTAAAAACAATGTTAAAAGAGCATGGTGGAAAAAATTCATCCAGGAAAGCCCTTACAATGTAGGTGTTGACTGTGCTATCCTTATGAACCCTATGGCTTGGGTAGCTTCAGGTCATGTTGGCGGTTTCAGCGACCCCCTTATGGACTGTAAAGAATGTAAAGAAAGATTCAGAGCTGACAAGCTTATCGAAGACTATATGCATGAAAACAACATAGATGGTGTTGTTGACGGCTGGTCAAACGAAAAAATGCTTGAGTTCATTAATGAAAATAATATCAACTGCCCTACATGCGGAGCTCATAATTTCACAGATATCCGTCAGTTCAACCTTATGTTCAAAACATTCCAGGGCGTAACAGAGGATGCTAAAAACGTAGTTTACCTCCGTCCCGAAACAGCGCAGGGTATTTTCGTAAACTTTAAAAACGTACAGAGAACATCAAGAAAGAAACTTCCTTTCGGTATCGGTCAGATCGGTAAATCATTCCGTAACGAGATTACGCCCGGTAACTTCACTTTCAGAACAAGAGAGTTCGAGCAGATGGAGCTTGAGTTCTTCTGCGCACCCGGCACAGATATCGAATGGTTCAACTACTGGAGAAAATACTGTGTTGATTTCTTACACAGTTTAAATATGAAACCCGAAAATATGCGTCTTCGTGACCACAGCCCTGAGGAGCTTAGCCACTATTCAAACGGCACAACAGATATTGAATATCTCTTCCCCTTCGGCTGGGGCGAGCTTTGGGGTATCGCTGACAGAACAGACTTTGACTTAACACAGCATCAGAATACTTCAGGCCAGGATATGAGCTACTTTGACCAGGAGAAGAACGAGAAATATATCCCTTACTGTATCGAGCCTTCACTTGGTGCAGACCGTGTAACATTAGCTTTCCTTTGTGAGGCTTATGATGAAGAAGTCGTTTCGGTTAAAGACGGAAAAGAGGATGTAAGAACAGTTCTTCACTTCCATCCTGCTCTTGCTCCCGTTAAGGCGGCAGTTCTTCCTCTTTCAAAGAAACTTGCAGAGCCTGCGCTTGATATCTACAATAAGCTTCTTAAAAAATTCAATGTTGAATATGATGAAGCAGGAAGTATCGGCAAACGCTATCGCCGTCAGGATGAGATCGGTACACCTTTCTGTATAACAGTTGACTTTGATACACTTGAGGACAACTGCGTAACATTACGTGACCGTGATACAATGGAGCAGATAAGAATGCCTATAGCAGAGCTTGAGGCTTATCTTGAGGGTAAAATGGAGTTCTGATTTAAAACTGCTGTAAAAAATAAATAAAGTTAGTATATTTTTGATATACTTATTGTCGATTAAAAAATGATATAATGAAAATGTATGTATATTTGTGATTTTTTGTCGGAATGAAAATCGCGGTTTTAAGTTGTTTAGGAGGTTAGTTTTAAAATGGAGAAAAAGTACGTTTATATGTTCAAAGAAGGTTCCGCGTCAATGAAAAACCTTCTCGGCGGTAAAGGTGCCAACCTTGCTGAGATGGCTGTAATGGGACTTCCTGTACCCTTCGGTTTTACTGTTACAACAGAGGCTTGTACAGATTACAACGAAGGCGGAAAAGAACTTAATGCGGAAATGGTAGAACAGATAGAGGTTGCTCTTGCTAAGCTTGAAGAGCAGGCAGGCAAAAAACTCGGCGATAACGAGAACCCCTTACTTGTATCTGTTCGTTCAGGTGCAAGAATATCTATGCCCGGTATGATGGACACAGTTTTAAACTTAGGTCTTAATGATATCTCTGTTGAGGGCCTTGCAAAGGCTACAGCAAATCCCAGATTTGCTTATGACTCATACAGAAGATTCATCATGATGTTCGCAGACGTAGTTATCGGCGTAAGCAAGAGCATCTTCGAAAGACAGCTTGATGCTTACAAAGAAAAAGTTGGCGCTAAATATGATACAGATTTAAGTGCTGAAGACCTTAAAAACGTTGTTGGAATATTCAAACAGCTCTACCTTGAGGATCAGGGCAAAGCATTCCCTCAGGATCCTAAAGAACAGCTTTATGAAGCAGTTAAAGCTGTATTCCGTTCATGGGATAACCCCAGGGCTAACGTATACAGAAAAATGAACGATATCCCTTACAGTTGGGGTACTGCAGTAAACGTACAGATGATGGTATTCGGTAACATGGGCGATACATCAGGTACAGGCGTTGCCTTCACAAGAGATGCCGCTACAGGTGAAAAACATATCTTTGGCGAGTACCTTATCAACGCACAGGGAGAGGACGTTGTTGCAGGCGTTCGTACACCCAACAAGATCGACCAGTTAAAAGAGGATATGCCTGAGGTATATGCTCAGTTTATCGATATAGCTAACACACTTGAAAATCACTATAAAGATATGCAGGATATGGAGTTTACTATTGAAAACGGCAAACTCTTCTTCCTCCAGACAAGAAACGGTAAGAGAACAGCAGCTGCGGCTTTAAGAATAGCTGTTGAGATGGTAGAGGAAGGCTTACTTACTCCCCAGGAAGCTCTTACAAAGGTAGAGCCTAAACAGCTTGACCAGTTACTTCACCCTGTATTTGATGACAAAGCTCTTAAAGCTGCAACACCGA
>SVDG01000068.1 GCA_015057875.1 Lachnospiraceae bacterium
AATCGGCTTTTGTCTATAAGAATATTGTGACAAACGGCTTTTTGTGGCTTTTTTCTTTTTAATTTTAAAAGCAAATGGTCTGAATATGTTTTGAATGTACAAAAAACGAATTATTTTATGTGCAATAATTATAGTTAATGTTTTCCAGTGATAGACATATAACGCGCTACAGCGATACATTGATAAAGAAAACGAGGTGTGTCTGCATTTAAAATATCATTAAATAAGCATAATTTGGTTGATATAAGCGGCAGATGATAATAAAATAAAATTATGTAAAATCAGGTAAAAAAAGAAACAAAATGAGAATATCATCCGTCATACACTCAAAGACACTTTTTTGAAAGGAGGCGCTCCTTTGGGTAATATAATAAGCATAAATGACGTTAAAAAAATATACGTTATGGGCAGCGAAAAGATATATGCCGTAAATGGTATCAGCCTTGATATAAAACAGGGAGAGATATGCTGTCTGCTGGGAAAATCGGGCTCTGGAAAATCAACTTTGCTTAACCTTATATCGGGACTTGAAAAACCGAGCAAGGGGCAGATAGTTTTTAAGGGTAAACATATAGAAACAATGGACGAGATACAGCTTGCGTCCTTCCGCCAGCAGTATATAGGTTTTGTTTTTCAGCAATATAACCTTTTGCCTACCCTTACGGCGGCAGAAAACGTGGCTCTTCCGCTCATATTCAAAAAAATACCGCCGAAGGAAAGAATGGAAAGGGCTATGGATATGCTTAAGGCTGTAGGTCTTGAGGACAGAGCAGGGCATAAGCCCAATCAGATGAGCGGTGGCCAGCAGCAGAGGGTATCTATAGCAAGAGCGTTTATAAATAACCCTGAGGTCGTGTTCGCAGACGAGCCTACGGGAAACTTAGATACAAAAACTACCTATGAGATGATGGATCTTATACTGGATCTGTCTGAAAAGAATAATCAGACGATAATAATGGTAACACACGACCTTGAAATTTCGGGCTATGCCGACAGGATAATACACCTGCACGATGGCAAGATCGATAATATAGAGGATAATAAAAACAAGATACTTAAAGGTAGCTTCAGGGAGGTATAAAAATATGAAAAGAATGCTTAAAACGCTTATGGCGGTCACTATGATATTTACGATGAGCTTGATAAGTGTGCCTGTTATGGCAGATGAGCTTGGCGATCCGTTTGAGGATTTTGTTCCTATGGAAGCAGGAACGCCTGAGCTTTCTATCCTTAACGGAGGACTTTATACCGTTGAGGCGGGCAAGGTAAATGAGATAAAGGTCAAATTAAGAAACACAGGCGGCTGGGGCGCTTATGATATTTCGGTCATTCCCCAGTATGTTGATCTCGATAATACGCCTTTTACAATAACCTATCCTGAAGGAGAGGGAAAGATATTCAATATCCCTGCCAATGGCGAGAGGACACTTACATTTTTGGTTGACGTTATGGAGATAGCACCCGCAAAGACCTATGAGATAAAACTTGCTATCAGCCAGTTCAACAGCGATGATGTAAAAAGCGAATCAGACAAGAGCATATATATAAAGGTAACAAACAGTCTCGGAAGCTATTCCTATGATCTTACGGACTATGTTACCGAGCCTGCGGAAATAGAGGACGGCGGAAGCGGAGCTATAGGCGCAACACTTAAGAATTTAAGTTCTATAGATATGATGAACGTTGTAATCAAACTTAGCGGCCTTCAGCCTGATGGTATAAGTGTTAAAGGCTCAAATATGGTCAAATACAATAAGGTTGGAAGAGGTACAAGCGAAACATTCAGGTTCAATGTTTTTGCGGCAGATGGAATGGAAACGGGCAACTACCCTGTTACATATACAGTAAGCTATCAGGACGAGGCGGGAAACAAGTATTCCGAGGAATATTCACACTATGTGGGCGTTAAGGGTGACGGCACAGGCAGCGAGGATGACAGTGCATCAAAACCCAAAATAATCGTAAGCAGATATGAGAGTGACCCTCTTATCGTTATGGCAGGCGAGGAGTTTGACCTTAACCTTGAATTTATGAACACAAACGCTTCAAAAAGTGTTAAGAATATAAAGATGTATCTTACTCTTTTTGAGGAAACATCTTCTGACAGTGCAAAAACCGGTAATATATTCACACCCGTAAACAGCAGTAATACATTCTATTTTGACAGCATTGCGCCCAAGGGAACAGCTGAAAAGACGATCCGTCTTTATACCGTGCCTGATGCACAGCCCAAAACATATACACTTACCGTAAATTTTGAATACGAGGATACAAACGGCAAGGAGTATACAGCAACAGAGCTTCTTGGTATAAACGTAAAACAGCCCACAGAGATCGAGCTTGGAGAAACATATATACCTGAAATGTTAGATGTGGGCGGATATGTAGGTATGTCCTTTGAGCTTTATAACACAGGCAAGGTAACAGTAAACAACCTTATGATCAAGCTTGAGGGAGATATACAGACATCAACAAAGAGTATGTACTACGGCTCGTTCGAATCCGGAAGTACTCAGTGGTATGATAACGGATTTACTATTCTTAACGAGGGACCGAACACTGTTAAGCTTATCGTATCCTATGATGACCCCAGCGGAGAGCATATAGAAGACGTAAGGGAATATGTTATAGAAGGAACGGCTCCCTATATACCTGAGGATATTATGATGGATGGCCCGGCTGAGCCTGAAGCAGAAGCTCCTTCCTACATAGGCATAGCGGCGATTTGTGTTGTTATGGGATTATTTATTATAATATTTATCAAAAAGAGCAAAAACACAGGCAGAGCCGATGCGGCTGAAAAGAGAGCGGCAGATGAAGAGGAATAAAAAATACGGAAGCATATATAATAAGGAAGTGATAGAGTCATGAGTCCTATGGATATGGTGATGATGGCTGTTAAAAACCTCTGGAAAAGAAAGCTACGAACTCTTCTTACTATACTTGGTGTTGTAATAGGTACTGCCTCTATAGTTGTAATGATGTCTATAGGTATAGGCCTTAACGAAAGCTACACAAAGGAGCTTGAACAATGGGGCAGCCTGCAGATAATAGAGGTATATAATTATAACTGGGATAATTCCGGCGGAGATATAAAGCTTGATGACGAAGCTGTTGAAAGCTTTGAGGCTATGGAGGGCGTTGAAGCTGTTGCGCCGATGGTTGAAACTTATGGTCTTATAGCAGCAAACAACAGATTTGTAAGCGATGTTAGCATAAGAGGTATGGAGCCTGCCCTTATGGAAACTTTCGGATACACCGTAAGTGAGGGACGCCTTTTGCAGGAGGGTGACAAAACACAGGTTGTGCTTGGTGCATATACAAAGGATAATTTCCGTAATCCCAAGCTTAGCTGGCAGGCCAGTATGAACGCCGGCCCTCCTGAAGTGGATGTTTACAGCGACAGGATGATTTTTACAACGGATTATTCCTTCGGAACAAAGAACGCAGACAGCAGCATCAAGGCACAGAGGATAGAGGTAGTAGGCATTATGGACGGAAGCAACCAGAATGCTTATTACACAGTTATGCCAATAGATCAGGTGATAAAAATAAAAGAGGAGCAGGAGCGCCGCAACAGAGAAAACTACGGCGGTTCCTCATCACAGAAGGAAGACAAATACAGTACTATACTTGTTAAGGTTGATAATACCGATAACGTGATGGATGTTCAGCAGGCTATAAAGGATATGGGATACACTGCTTACAGCCTTGCGGACTCCCTTGAAAGCATTAACGAAATGACAAACATGATAAAACTTGTGCTTGGTGCCATTGGAGCGGTTTCTATGCTTGTTGCCGCTATCAGTATATCAAACACGATGATAATGGCTATTTACGAGAGAACTAAGGAAATAGGCATCATGAAGGTCATAGGTGCAAAGGTAATGGATATAGAAAGACTGTTCCTTACAGAGGCGGCGTTTATAGGCTTCTGCGGAGGTGCTGTAGGGATAGTTATAAGCTACCTGATATCCTTCGGCATAAATTATGTCATAAAGGCATCGGGACAGAGTGCGTATAACATTTCGTCTATCCCATTGTGGTTAAGCGGCGTTGCACTTATATTTGCTACCCTTGTAGGCGTACTGGCAGGATATCTGCCTGCTAAAAGGGCAACAAAGGTTTCTGCCCTTACAGCCATAAGAACAGAATAAAATAATTAAACTGCGGGCCTTGTGGCCTGCAGTTTTTGTATATATAAAAAGGTAGAAAAAATTTTTGAAAAAATTTTAAAAAAGGTATTGCATTTTATTTTAAGGTATGCTATTATAATACCAACAGATAAGAATAATTATCAACAAAGAATAAATTTTAAAAACAATAAACTAAAAACAAAAGTTAATTTGAGAGGAGATTTGAATTATGGAATTAAAAGGCAGCAGAACAGAGGCTAACTTATGGAAAGCATTTGCAGGCGAGAGCCAGGCAAGAAACAAATATACATACTTTGCATCACAGGCGAGAGCAGAGGGTTATGAGCAGATCGCAGCTATCTTTGAAGAGACAGCTTTAAACGAGAAAGAGCATGCTAAACTCTGGTTCAAAGAGCTCGGCGGTATCGGAACAACAATGGAAAACCTTATGGCAGCAGCTGAAGGCGAGCATGAAGAGTGGACAGATATGTACAAAGAGATGGCTGAAACAGCTCGCGAGGAAGGTTTCCACAGAATCGCTGACTTATTCGCATCAGTTGGCAAGATCGAGAAATCACACGAAGACAGATATATCAGACTTGTAGAAAACCTTGATAACGGCGAAGTATTCAAGAAAGTAGAAGTAAAAGTTTGGTACTGCAGAAACTGCGGACACCTTGAGTACGGTCTTGAAGCTCCCCAGGAGTGCCCCGTTTGCGGACATCCTCAGGCATTCTTCGAAGTTAAAGCAGAAAACTACTAAGATAAAGATCTCAGGCCCTATCCGAAAGGATAGGGCTTTATTTGTTTAGGAAACGTAATAATGGTTTGGAAAGGCTCTTTTTCTTGCACCATTTTAGCTGGTATGATAAATTGTAAAAAAGGAGGCGGTATTTATGGAAAAGGTTAAGTTATCGGCAGTAGTTATGGCGTCAGGCCATTCAAAAAGATTTAAGGGAGATAAGCTTACGGCGATCGTTGACGGAGTGCCTATGATAGAGAAGCTTTTTATGGCTATACCTGAAGGAATTTTTGATGTGGTTGCGGTTGTTTCAAGGGACGAGAGGATACTTGATATAGCAAGAGGATATGGCTACAGGGCAGTTTTTAACGATGATAAAACCGATGATACCGCAATAACCATAAAGCTTGGTGTGGAAAACATTGATAAGGACAGCAAAGGCTGTGCATTTTTTGTAGGCGATCAACCGTGGTTGAGAGGCGAGACCATAACAGCCCTTGCAGAAAGGTTTTATGAGGATACGAGCCGTATATGTATGCTCAGCCACGAAGGTCATAAGGGTAATCCGGTCATATTCCCTGCAGAGCTTTTCGGGGAATTAAAAACCCTGCTCGTAAATGAGCAGGGCAAGGTCGTGATAAGAAGACATCCTGAGAAAGTTGTATACAACGAAGTTGAAGATGCAAATGAGCTCAGGGATATAGATTACGCTTCGGATTTGAATATTTCCGCAAAAGCCTGAGAAGCGTATTCATCCATTGCTTTTTCAAATTTTTTATATTTTTCGATCAATTCGTATGCTTCAGGAGTGAGAAGTGAGCCGCCGCCATTTTCTCCTCCTATTTTTTTGCTCATAAGGGGAAAGCCGAAGCCTTCCTCGGCAGTTTTGATAAGTTTGAGGGCTTTATGATAGCTGAGCTCCATTTTAGTAGCGGCTTTGTTGAGAGATTTTAATTCATCAACATATATAAGCAGGTCAAGAGGGCCCTTTCCGAAGAATTTTTTACCGTCATCGGTACAGATATACAGTTTCTGATCGTAATTCATAGCTCATCGTCCTCCATACAGAAAGATAATATATAAATTTTATTTATGTATTATATTAAAAACTGCTGTAGCTTTATAATAACATTGTAATTTTGAATGCACAACCGACAAATGTTTCAACTTGGGGTGTAAGTTTTTGTGCATCTGCAACAAAACGAAATGGTTTCGTAAATTAGCAGTGAGTTATATAAAGTGGATATTTATGGTGATTTTATTTGGTAAAATTGCATATTAAAGATATAAAGAGAACTTATCACGTTAATAAAATAAAGAGGAATTTGTGTCGAAATTGACGATTATGCACCAAAAAACATAACCGTCAATGATTGTAATTATTGTATATTTTTTTTGTTTGTTATGTCAAAAGACATTTTGTCATACCCGTGTTACAATGATAACGTAAAATAAGCATTCTATCGCTGAATGTTATTTATTATGTTCCTACAATAATATAAAGGAGGTAAAATGATGAAATTTGTAAATGCAAAATCAGCAGCAGAAGCCTTAAGTGCTCTTAGCGCAGCTGGCGGCAAAGGTATGCTCATTGCCGGCGGTACTGACGTTATGGTTGATATTGAGGCAGGCAAACACAATCCCGAGATGCTCGTTGACGTTACAGCAGCAAAAGATATGCTCGGAATCAGAATTGAGGGTGACGAGATCGTTATTGGTGCAGCTACAACTTTAACAGACATTTCAACAAACCCTATTATCAAAAAATACTACCCTTCATTATCTAAAGGTTCAGGTGTAGTTGGTTCTCACCTTATCAGAAACTTAGGCACACTTACAGGTAACGTAGTTACAGCTCAGCCCGCAGCTGACGCAGCTATGGCAGTAGCTCCTCTTGACCCTACATTTGTTATTCTTTCTGCAGATGGAACAACAACAACTAAGAAAATGGGCGAGATGTATGCAGGTTTCGGTAAATCTACATTAGATACATCTAAAGAATTAGTTAAAGAAATCAGACTTGCAATTCCTGCAGATGATGAGAAAGCATCATTTGTAAGACTTGAGTTAAGAAAATCTTTATCACTTCCTATGCTTAACTGTGCAGCTATGGCTAAAGTAGTTGACGGTAAAGTAGTTTGGGCAAGAATCACAATGGCTCCCGTAGGCGTTGGCCCCGTTAGAGCTACACAGGCTGAAGAATGGTTAGCAGGCAAAGAGCTTTCACTTGAAAACATGGCAGAGGCAGGAAGAATGGCACTTCTCGATGCTAAACCCAGAAGCAACCCCCTCAGAGGTAGCAAAGAATATCGTGAGCATGCATTACCCATCCTTGTTAGACGTGCCCTTGAAGGTATCGCTAAACAGCTTGGTTTACCTTACGAAGCATAATTTAAATCTGAAATATATTTGATAAAGAAAGAAGGAGGCAGGTCATGGAAAGAATTAATTTCACTCTTAATGGCAAATTCGTGTCTGTAGACATCGCCGACCCCGGCATGCGTCTTGTAGACTTACTTCGTAACCAGTTAGGCCTTACAGGTACAAAAATTGGTTGTTATTTAGGCGAGTGTGGAGCTTGCACAGTTATTTTTAATGGTAGAGCAGTTACATCATGTCTCGTTCCCGCAATGAGAGCTGATGGTGCTGTTATTCAGACAATTGAAGGTGTAGCAGATGGTGAAAAACTTCATCCTATTCAGGAAGAGTTCATTTCAAAAGGCGCTATCCAGTGTGGTTTCTGTACACCCGGTTTCATCATGTCAGCTAAAGCTTTACTTGATGAATATCCTAACCCCCCTGTAGAGCAGGTTAAATCATCACTCGGTGGAAACATCTGCCGTTGTACAGGTTACGTTAAAATCGAAGAGGCTGTTCTTGCAGCAGCTGAAAGAATGCAGAAAGGAGAGTGAGTTACATGGCTAAATGTGTAGGACAGAGCGTTAACAGAAATGACGGTTGGGAAAAGGCTACTGGTTATGGTTTATTCACTCATGACGTAACATACCCCAACATGCTTCATGCAAAAATTCTTCGTAGCCCCTATGCTCATGCTAAAGTAGTATCAATCGATACATCAGCAGCAGAGGCTCTTCCCGGCGTAGTGGCAGTTTGTACATTTGAAAACACAACAAACAAATTATTCAATACATCAGCAACAATGGTTACAACAAATGCTCCCGAGGAGCCCGTTCGTGACCAGAGCGTATTCACAGGCGAGCCTTTATACATTGGTGATGAGATCGCCGGCGTTGCAGCTGAGACAAAAGAGATCGCTGCAGAGGCTATCAAACTTATCAAAGTTGAATACGAAGTATTACCCGCAGTTTACACAGAGTTAGAAGCTATCAAAGCTGACGCTCCCAAAGTACAGCCCGTTCTTGAAGGCAAAGACCCTGAGTACAACAACATCTGTGGACATAGATTAGACTTCGGTATCGGCGATGTTGCTAAAGGATTCGCTGAGGCTGATGAGATCGTAGAGATTGAGGTTAGACTTCCTCGTCAGAAACAGGTTCAGATGGAAACTCATGCAGCTGTTGCTTGGTACAAACCCAACGGCACACTTGAGGTTCAGTCAACAACACAGACACCTCATCCTACAAAGATGA
>SVDG01000069.1 GCA_015057875.1 Lachnospiraceae bacterium
TAAAGTTTAAATTCCAGCTTGTTACCGGTGTAAAGTCTGTCTACAATAGGGCCTGCATAGGTGAAACCAAGATCCTTATAAAAATTGTTGAGCATATCGTTCCCTACCGCGCAGTCAAGGCGCAGATAGGGCATATTATATTTACGGGAAATGTCCTTGCAGAAATCTATGGCTATGGCGCCAAGTCCGTGTATACCTATGGCTGTTGCAAGGTGATGCACATGGAAGGCATCTTTATCTCCAGGCCAACGGTAGTCGTCCTTTATAAGGGCGGCTGCTGCTACTGCGTTTCCTTTTTTATCTTTCATTATATAAAGCTCGCCCATATCCATACGCATACGGTAATAGCTTTCAGGGTAGCATTCCCAGTATTTTGTAACATTCCACTGTTTAAGACCAACCTCGTCCATCCAGTTTATACGGTCATCTATAAGCTTGAAAATTGCGGGAAGATCGGCTTCCACAGCGGGAAGGAATGTATAGTTTTCTTTTTTATCCGCTAAAGACATTGTGATATCTCCTTTAAAGTCATTCCAAAAGATGATAACATAGCAGTAATCCTTTATCAAGGCATACTCTTGATAAAATGCTCATTTTATAGTATGATTATTAGATAATAGGTAAGTGTGCGTATTTTTTAAGAGGTGGTCAGTATGATCAGAAGAAACAATTACAACGAAACAGTGCAGTTCAGTGCGGTTGACAAAGAGCCTGAAAGCGAGGCAAAAAAAATAATCAATGCTGTGTGTGCTGCTATGGAGGAAAAGGGCTACAGCCCCGTTAACCAGATCGTAGGATACATCCTTTCAGGTGACCCTACTTACATCACAAGCCATAAAAATGCAAGGAGCCTTATAAGACGACTTGAAAGAGACGAAATACTTGAAGAACTTGTAGCAGATTATATCAAACACAACAGATAAAGGTGATAGCTTGCGTATATTAGGTTTGGATTACGGCGACAAAACAGTTGGTGTTGCCATCAGCGATCCCTTTGGGTGGACAGCTCAGGGCGTTGAAATAATAAGAAGGAACAACGAAAATGAATATAAGCAGAGCCTTGGCAGACTTGCACAGATAATCGAGGAATACGGCGTTGAAAAAATAGTTCTGGGTTTCCCTAAAAATATGGATAATTCGGAAGGCCCCAGATGCGAGAAAACAAGGGCTTATAAGGAAAGACTTGAAAAAAGATTCCCTGCTATTCCCGTTATATTATGGGATGAGAGGCTTTCAACAGTTGCGGCAGACCGCAGTCTTATGGAGGCTTCTGTAAGTGCGGCTAAAAGAAAACAGGTAATAGATAAAATGGCCGCTGTGCACATTTTACAGGGATATTTAAACAGTGTTAAATAAGGAGATAAAAATGGAAGATTTAAGAGAAGACGAGTTTGAAATAATCACAGTGACAGACGAAGAAACAGGCGAGGATATAGATTTTGCTATAATTGACAGCATAACATTCGGTGGAAATGAATATGTTCTGGTAGTTGAGGCTGAGTTTATTGACGATGAGGAATCAGAAGCGGCTATCCTTAAAAAAGAGATAAGAAACGGCGAAGAGTTCTACGGCCTTGTTGAGGACGACACAGAATTTGATGCAGTTGCAGACCTTTTCAGTGCAGAAGGCGAAGAATACGATATTGAAAAATAATCATAATGATAAATATAAATAAAGTGCAGTGAGAACGCAAAAAGCTGCTTATACTTTGATTTAAGCCTACGGATAACGGAGGTTTATTTGGCTTTGCCATTTTTTATAAAAAAGGTATAAAACGGACGGAATAAAGACATACTTTTTATAAGAGGCTTTTGGTGTTGAACGGAAAAAATAATAATCGGAGGTGACTGTTTTTGGCTTCAAAGAAAAGTAAGCTAAAGGTGATTTCTCTCGGTGGACTTCAGGAGATCGGAAAAAATATGACAGTCCTCGAGTTTAATCAGGATATTATAATAATAGATGCAGGTCTTGGTTTCCCGGAGGACGAAATGCTGGGAGTAGACCTTGTTATACCGGATGTTTCATATCTGGTAAAAAATGCTGATAAGGTAAGGGGTATAGTGCTTACCCACGGACACGAGGACCATATCGGCGGGCTTCCCTATGTTTTAAAAGAGCTTAATGTGCCTGTTTTCGGTACGCTTTTAACGATGGGATTACTTGAAAACAAGCTTAAAGAGCACGGAATGATGGATACAACAATAAGGCACGTTGTTGTTCCCGGAGAAAGTGTTAAGCTTGGTCAGTTTAAGGTAGAATTTATACACACAAACCATTCTATAGCGGACTCTGTTGCCCTTGCTATAACTACTCCTGTTGGTGTTGTTATACACACGGGTGACTTTAAGATAGACTATACACCCATAGACGGAGGAGTTATAGACCTTAATCGCTTTGCAAGGCTTGGCGATGAGGGTGTTCTTCTTCTTATGAGTGATTCAACAAACGCCCAGAGAAGCGGATTTACAATGTCTGAAAAGTCTGTAGGCAAGGAGTTTGAAAGGATATTTGATGATTCTTGGGATAACCGTATAATGGTAGCTACCTTCTCATCAAACATCCATAGGATACAGCAGATAATAAACTGTGCCGATGCGAGAGGCAGAAAGGTTGCCATCATAGGCAGAAGTATGCTTAATGCCGTAAAGACATCAAGCGAGCTTGGGTATCTTAATGTGCCTAAAAACATACTTATAGATATATCTGAAATAAGGAATTATCCCGAGAACAAGCTTGTTATAATCACAACAGGCAGTCAGGGAGAGTCTATGAGTGCTCTTTCAAGGATAGCCAGAGGCGAGCATAAGCACGTCAGCGTTAAACCCAGTGATAAAATCATAATCAGCGCATCAAGCATACCCGGTAACGAAAAAAATATTTTTAACATAATAAACGAGCTTTCCAAAAAAGGTGCAAAAGTTATTTATGAGGGAATGGCTGATATCCACGTTTCAGGACACGCTAAGGCTGAGGAGCTTAAGCTTATGCTTTCCATAACAAAGCCCAAATACTTTATGCCTGTGCACGGTGAATATATGCACCTTAACGCACATAAGGAGCTTGCAATGAGCCTTGGCATACCGAAAGAAAACATATTTATTATGGAAATAGGCGATGTGCTTGAAATAGGCAAGAATGATGCAAAGGTAAACGGTACGGTGCCTTCAGGACAGGTGCTTGTTGATGGCCTTGGCGTAGGTGATGTAGGAAACATCGTTTTAAGGGACAGACGTCATCTTTCACAGGATGGTCTTATTGTGGTCGTTGTTACTATTGATAAAGAGGGCGGATATATACTTTCCGGACCTGACATCATATCAAGAGGCTTTGTCTATGTAAGAGAAAGCGAGGAGCTTATGAGCGAGGCACGCCAAGTAGTTGAAGATGCCCTTATGGAGCATGAGCTTTCAGGCTATGGTGGATGGTCTGCCATCAAAAATATAATAAGGGATTCGCTTAAAAACTATATCTGGCAGAAGACAAAGAGAAGCCCTATGATACTTCCTATCATAATGGATGCATAATATTGTTTTACCCCTGTTCTTACGGACAGGGGTTTGGTTTTTTCGGAACAAGTGCATTTCCAAAATCCTTGAAAGCCGCAATGTTTTTGTGTATACTTATTATGGAAAATTATGTGGAGGAATGGCTTTATGGCATTAAGTACAGCAGAAATTAAAAAGATGCTTGAAAATGCGGGGATAGAAGATGTTCCTATGCTTTGCAAGGGCTTTGAGACGGATGAAAGAAAAAGCGTAGCTAAGCTTTGTGCATCCTTTATGAAAAAGTACAATAACCATATAAGCGAGCTTAAAAGGCTTGAAGAAATGGCTTATTTTGAAACTATGCTCTATAACGAGGGCTACAGCCTTATAGGCGGAATAGATGAGGTAGGAAGAGGTCCTCTTGCGGGACCGGTTGCGGCGGCTTGTGTTGTGCTTAAAAGGGATAGCCGTATAGTGGGTATAAACGACAGCAAAAAGTTAAGTGCGGCAAGAAGAGAAGAACTTTGTGCCATAATAAAAGATGAGGCTGTAAGCTGGGGCGTAGGTATAGTTTCACCTGCGGTTATCGATGATATAAATATACTGCAGGCTACTTACGAGGCTATGCGTACAGCTGTTAAAAATATGGGTATACACCCTGAATATGTTCTTGCCGATGCAGTTACTATACCATCTCTTGGCATACCGCAGAAAGGTATAATAAAAGGCGATGCAAAAAGCATGTCCATAGCTGCGGCAAGTATTGTTGCAAAGGTCGAAAGAGATGCCATAATGGACGAGTATGCTAAGATATATCCCGAATATGGCTTTGACAGCAACAAGGGCTACGGAAGCAGTGAACATATAGAGGCTATTAAAAAATATGGCCTTACACCTATCCACAGGCTTAGCTTTGTTAAAAACATAGTTGAGGTGTGATATGGCGGACAATAAGCAGAAGGGTGATCTGGGTGAAAGCCTTGCGGCTGAATACCTTATTAAAAAAGGATATTCCATAATAGGAAGAAACTATCGCATACGAAATGCGGAGATAGATATAATAGCTGAAAAAGACGGAACTATTGCCTTTGTTGAGGTAAAATATCGCAAAAACAACGCTTTGGGTACTCCTGCCGAAGCGGTTAATTACGCAAAACAGAAAAAGATAATTTCGGCGGCTTTACGCTTTATAGCCGAAAACGGTGATGATAACGACTATAGGTTTGATGTGTGCGAGGTAACGCCCTATGGCATAAACCATATAGAAAATGCTTTCTGGATATAGGTGTTTTAAATGAAGCTTAAAAATGTAAATGGTGTGGAATTTTACACATTTGATATATTTGAAAAAACGGGACTTGTTGACCATATGTTTTCAACAAGAACAGGCGGCGTAAGCGAAGGCTTTTTCGGAAGCCTTGATTTAAGCTATTCACGGGGAGATGACCCTGAAAAGGTAACGGAAAACTTTACCCGTGCTGCAAGGGCTATCGGAAGTGATATAAAAAATATAACTATCGCAAGGCAGACCCACGGTACCGAGATACGTATAGTTGATGAAGATGACTGCGGGCGTGGTGTTACAAAGGAAAGATACCATGAAGGCTATGACGGACTTATAACCGATAAAAGAGGAGTCATGCTTGTTACTTTACACGCTGACTGTATCCCATTATATTTCCTTGATCCCGTTAAAAAGGTAGTTGCTCTCTCTCATGCAGGCTGGAGGGGCACGGTTGACGGTATGGCCGAAAAGACTGTGCTTAAAATGGAAGAAGTATTTAAATCAGACAGAGGTGATATACTTGCAGGCATAGGCCCGGGTATATCAGGATGCTGTTTTGAGGTAAGAACAGATGTAAGGGATGAATTTGTTAGCAAGCTGCCTTTCAGCGAGAAATACATTGAAAAGGGCGAAAAAGAGGGTAAATACTATATAGACCTTAAGGCTGTAAATAAAGAGATACTGATAGATATGGGTATAGCTGAAGAAAACATAGAGGTTTCTTCAGAGTGTACAAAGTGTCTTGAGGATAAGTTCTTTTCCCATAGAAGGATGGGCGAGGAAAGAGGAAGCATGGCGGCCTTTCTGGGCCTCAGGTGATACGAAAGAAGGTTTTTATTTTGACCGATGAAAACAAAAATATAGTTGTAAAGGTTGAAAAGGGAAGTATTGCTGAAGAACTTGGCATTGAGCCGGGGGATATAATACTTGCTGTAAATGATTCGCCTATAGAGGATGTTTTTGATTACAGATATCTTATCAACGATGAATATATAGAGCTTACGGTTAAAACAAAGCAGGGAGAGGTCTGCGTTGCCGAGATAGAGAAGGATTATGACGAGGATCTTGGGATAATATTTGAAAGCGGGCTTATGGATGATGCCAAAAGCTGCTGTAACAAATGTATTTTCTGCTTTATCGACCAGCTTCCCAAGGGTATGAGAGAAACTCTCTACTTCAAGGATGACGATTCAAGGCTTTCTTTCCTTCAGGGCAATTATGCTACGATGACCAATATGAAGGACAGCGATATAGACAGGATAATATTCTATCATCTTTCGCCTATAAATATATCTGTGCATACGGCTAATATGGAGCTTCGTAAGAAAATGCTCAACAACCGTTTTGCGGATAAGATCCTTGATATAATGAAGCGTATAGGTGAGGCGGGTATAACAATGAACCTGCAGATAGTGCTCTGCCCGGATGTTAACGATAAGGATGAGCTTGAATACTCCCTTGAGGTGTTAAGCGGATATATACCGATGGCAAGAAGTATGTCGGTCGTTCCTGTCGGCATAACAGGTTTCCGTGAAGGGCTTTATCCTATGCGTCCATTTACAAAGGAAGAATGTGCTGATGTAATAGATACTATCGAAAGATGGCAGAAAAAGCTTAAGGAAAAATATGATACCGCTTTTGTTTTTGCGGCAGATGAGTTTTATATAACGGCCGAAAGGGAAATTCCGCCCACCGAGGCTTATGAGGACTTTCCTCAGATAGAAAATGGTGTGGGTATGCTTGCCCTTACCATAAGCGAGGCTGAGGAAGAGCTCGAAAGCATAAGTGGATATGATAAAGAAAAACACGTTTCGCTCGTGACAGGCGAGGCAGCATATAAATTTATAAAAGCTATTGCCGAAAAGGTGGAAAATAAATTCCCTTGTGTTAAAATAGATGTGCATTGTATTAAAAACAACTTCTTCGGTGGATATATAACCGTATCGGGATTGCTTACGGGTACTGATATAATAGACCAGCTTAAGGGCAAAGAACTTGGAGAAAGCCTTGTGCTGCCAAAAAACCTTTTAAGAAGCGGGGAAACGACCTTGCTTGATGACCTTACGGTTGAGGATATTGAAAAAGCACTTTCCGTAAAAATAAAAATCGCCGATGAAAGCGGAATCAGTTTAATACGGACTATATTGGAATAAAAATATTGATTTAAGTCAGTAATAAAATATAAAGGGAAAAACGAAGTTTTTCCTGAAAGTTTTGGTTGAGCTTATACAAAAGCTCACAGGGTTTGGGACGGTGTCCCGAGGTTTTGTCTTAATGGAGGAATAAATATGAGCAGACCTATTGTTGCCGTAGTAGGCAGGCCAAACGTAGGCAAATCCACACTTTTTAACAAGCTTGCGGGTGAACGTATATCTATTGTTCAGGATACCCCCGGCGTTACAAGGGACAGGATCTATGCAGACGTTGAATGGCTGGATAAAAAATTTACACTTATAGACACAGGCGGTATGGAGCCTGATGCTGAAGACATTATATTACGCCAGATACTTATACAGGCACAGATAGCTATTGATACAGCAGACGTTATACTTTTTGTATGTGACGTTAAAAGCGGTGTTACGGATGCTGATATGCAGGTAGCCAATATGTTAAGGCGTACAAATAAACCCATAGTCCTTGCTGTCAATAAGGTAGACTCTACAGAAAGAGATACAATGAATATCTATGAGTTCTACAGCATGGCTATAGGAGATCCTATTCCCGTATCGGCGGCAAATATGCTGGGCCTTGGTGACCTTCTTGACGAAGTATGCTCACATTTCCCTGAGGATGCTGTTTATGACGAGGAGGACGAAAAGATAAAGGTTGCTATCATAGGTAAACCCAATGTAGGCAAATCCTCTCTTATCAACCATATCCTTGGCGAGGACAGACTTATTGTAAGCAATATAGCCGGCACAACAAGAGATGCCATTGATACAGAGATAGAGATAGACGGCGATAAATTTGTATTTATAGATACAGCAGGTATGCGCCGCAAGAGCAAAATAAAAGAAGAAATAGAGCGCTACAGCATTATCCGTGCTGTTGCCGCAGTTGAAAGAGCAGACGTTGTAGTTCTTGTTATAGATGCCAACGAGGGAATAACAGATCAGGATACAAAAATTGCAGGTATTGCCCACGAAAGAGGCAAGGCCGCAGTTGTGGCCGTAAACAAATGGGATTCCATAGAAAAGAACGATAAGACAATGAATAAATATCTTAAGGACATAGAGCTTGAGCTTGCATATATGCCCTATGCACCTAAAGTATTCATTTCAGCCCACACAGGTCAGAGGGTAGGTCGCCTTATCGAGCTTATAAAAATGGCAAACGAAAACCACGCCTTAAGGGTAAGCACAGGTCTTCTTAACGATGTGCTTATTGAGGCTACAGCTATACAGCAGCCTCCTCAGGATAAGGGCAAACAGCTTAAGCTTTACTATATAACTCAGGCATCTGTTAAACCGCCTACATTTGTTATTTTTGTAAATGACAGACAGCTTTTCCACTTCTCTTACAGAAGATTTATTGAAAACAAATTAAGGGAGGCCTTCGGCTTCAGCGGAACGCCTATAGGTTTGTTGTAAGG
>SVDG01000070.1 GCA_015057875.1 Lachnospiraceae bacterium
CAACGGCCCTATCGGATAAAGGCCCTGTATCAACAAAAACCATACACTTTGCATTAAATTTATTTTCAAGCTCATCTGCTAGGCTATCAAGTATGCGTTTTAAGGAAATATGATAATCCTCGCCCACAGCACCCATTGAAATATTGACCCTCAAGCCCTCACCCTTTTCGGGTATTCTTTTTATATAAGGGAAAGCTACAGATATTATACTTTTAACTTCGGGCATAGTAATGTAAGGATATATCCTTTTTTCAATATCCTGCTCCACAAAGCCTTTAAGGGTATGCTTAACAGCAAGAAAAGCTTCTCTTGCCTGTTCAAAGCCTTCCGCGCCGCATATACCTATATCACAAAGCCCTTTATTAAGATAGCTATATATAATATCCTCTGCCTTCAAATTTATCACCAGATATCATTTTAACATAAATAACGAAATAAAAAAACAGCCGTTATTGAACGACTGTTTAAAAATATATTAAGTATGGTTTAACCTATCATCATCTGGAAGGCTGTAAGTATAAAGAGGAAAGCAAAGTTAAAAACCGAGAACTCTGCTACATATCTTAAGCCTTTGCCGGGGTTATGCTTAACATATTCCCTGAATGTTATAAGGCTGGCAAGAGAAGCAATAAGAGTACCTACTCCGCCGATGTTTACGCCAACAAGCAGATCTGCATAGTTGCCTGTAAACTGTGAAAGAAGGATAGCTGAGGGTACATTGCTTATAAACTGGCAGGAAAGGATGCTGAAAAGAAGAGTGCTTTTGGAAAGGAGCATTGATAAAACATCCTTTACAATATCTATCCTTGCCATATTGCCTGAAAATATAAAGAAGAAAACAAATGTAAGAAGGAGTGGATAATCCACCATCTTAAGCGCCTGTCTGTCCACGATGAAAAGCACTGCAGGTATTATTATAAGTCCTATCCAGTAAGGTATACCTCTGAAAACAATAAGGATAGCAAGGGCAAAAAGCACAAGATAAAGTGCTGTCCTTTTTGTGCTGATGTGCATCCTTTCGTCCTTTACTTCCATAGGCTCGTTTTTAACGAACATACAGCAGGCTGTTATTATGGCAACCGCAAGCACAAAAGGAGGTGCCATAATGGTTATAAACTCTGCATTGGGTATTTCAAACTGTGTATATAAATAAAGATTCTGCGGATTACCGAAGGGTGTGAGCATACCGCCAAGGTTAGCGGCAATGTTCTGCATAATAAAGGTAAAAGCCATATATCTGTGCTTACCTGTTGATGAAAGTATAAAATAGCCAAGGGGAAGGAATGTTAAAAGTGCCATATCGTTGGCTATAAGCATGGAGCCGATAAAGGTTATATAAACAAGAACAAGTATGCTCATCCTTGCTGTTTTAAATCTTTTAACTATCTCTTTGGCAAGCATATAGAAAAAGTTGATGTTCTTTAAAGCACAGACCACCGCAAGCACGCAGAAAAGGCAGGTAAGTGTTTTAAAATCAAAATAATTAAGATACGCCTTATCTACAGGTATTATAAAGCTTGTTACAAGGGCCGCCATAAAGGCAATTACCATTACTGTATTTTTTCTTACAAACTCCGCAAAATGCATTATGTCTTCTCCTCATTTATCAACTCTCAAAAAAACAAAACCTTTCAAAGTATAGTACTGCTTTTTTCCTTTTTCAAGAGTGAATTTAAACTTCGGCGTTATGCCTTAAAACTGCCTTAAAATAAGCATTTTGTGGTGATTTTTTACATATCATAAGCCCCTTATTTTCTTTAAGTCGCTTACTGTAACGAGCTTAACACCCATTTCCTTAAGCTCGGGTGCCATCTCCCTTAAGGCCCTTGCCGTTACCTCACCGCCCTCTGGCCCAACGTGGCCTATGGCTATGGCGGTTTTATTTTTTAGGGCAAGCTCTCCCGCCTTTAAAATATTGCTCTTTATTTCCTCCAGATCGTCTGTGCTATCCAGAAAAACATCCCGCTTAAGCACTGCAACGCCCTTATCCCTGCCTACAGCTTCCGATACAGTATCTGCCGCCGTAAGGCTGTCTATAAAAAACATATCGTTATCTTCAAGCACATCAAAAACGGCTGAAAGGCTTTTTTCATCTGTTGTTACGGCAGAGCCCATATGGTTATTTACACCCACTGCACCGGAAACAAGATCTATTGCTTCCTCCGTCACCTTTTTTATTTCCTCCTCCGTCATATCCGTAAAAATACCCTTATCCCCTACCCATTCTCTTTTGCCCGTAAGGGATTCCATAGGAAGATGGACTATGTACTCTTTGCCTGAATCCTTAATAAGCTCAAGGTCTTCTTCAGTCCTGCTGCTGAAGGGCATGACCGCCGCTGTAAATGGTATATCGAGCTTAAGCATACTTTCCGTGCCCTCTCCCCCATAGCCGAAATCGTCTATCACTATAGCAAGGTAGCCTCCCTCATCCAAGCTGAAAACTGCCGTATCCATAGCACCGATATAGAGCTTTGCCTGTGCCGTTATAAAAATGAGCATAAGGGTAAAAACAAAATAAAAAGCAGTTTTTATCATTCTTATCACCTGCCTGAAAATAGTCTTTTATAAATATATTTATTTAGAGCAAATATAAGAACTTTTTATGCCTCAACCAAAAATGTTGTTATGACAACATACTTTAACCTCTCTCCCTGTTATACTATATTGGGTAAAAAATGCAGTTTTTTTATATAACACCTGCATTGCGTAATTTGTCATAACATTATATAATTATATGATAGCCGTTTAAGGCTTAAATTATCACAAATCATCTTAAAGGAGAATTATATATGATATCTGTTTTAAAAGAGATCACAAAAGAATTTGATGCAGGAAGAAGCATAGTTTTATGCTCTATAATAGCCTCCTCAGGCTCCTCACCCAGGGGTGCAGGCGCAAAAATGGCAGTTTTTGAGGACGGACACACAAAAGGTACCGTAGGCGGAGGCGCTGTTGAGCTTATATGCACAAAAAAGGCTCACGAGGCCCTTAAGGAAAAAAGCTCATTTACAGAAAAATATATACTTACACCCAATGAAGTTAACGATATAGGTATGATATGCGGAGGTAATGTTGAGGTCTATTTCCAGTATCTTGACTGTGCAAATGAGATCCACAGAGCATTTATCGACGAAATGCTCCTTTCCCTTAACGATAACCGCGATGCATGGCTTATAAACGTGTTAAAAGACGGCATAGTTGAGCAGTATGGCATTTACTTAAAGGATGAAGGCTTTAAGTTCATAGACGAGAAGTTTTATGATATGGTAATGCCCGCTATAGGCTTCTGCTCCAATCGCCGTGAATATAATGAGTTCGTAGTTTACACAGAGCCTCTTTCAACAAGCAGTATCACCTACATTTTCGGTGCCGGCCACGTTGGCAAGGCTCTCGCTCCCGTGCTTGAAAAAACAGGCTTTAACGTAGTTGTTTTTGATAACAGATCCGAAATGGTCACCCTTGAAAACACTCCCGGTGCAAAAAATGTGATCCTTGGGGATTATACAAATATATTTGAAAAAGTTTCAATCACCGCAAATGATCATGTGATAATAATGACACCGGGGCATCAGGCAGACTTTGAGGTGCTTGACCAGACCCTTAAAACAAACGCATCATACATCGGCTGTATAGGCAGCATAAAAAAAGTCGCAACAACAAAGGCAAGGCTTATGGAAAGAGGACACAGCGAGGAAAATATAAGCCGTATCCACTCACCCATCGGCATAGAGATATATGCTGAAACACCCGAGGAGATAGCCGTAAGCATAGCGGCCGAGCTTATAAAACACAGGGCCCTGCTTTCAAAAGGCTAAGCAAAAGGAAGGGTTGACCTATGACAGAGATTTTAGAAAAATGCTACCTTTTTTCAAACTTTGACAGGGAAAGACTTGGGAATATAATAAAAAGTCTTGACTTTAAAATAACCGAATACAAAAAAGGCGAGGCGGCGATCCAGCTTGGCGAAAAATACACCGATATTTTTATAGTCCTTACAGGTGAATTCCGTATAAACCAGTATAACGAGGCAGGCAAGGAGCTTGTTATGCAAAAGGCAAAGTCATCCTATATACTTGGTCTTGACACAGCCGCAAGCGTAAAAAAAACCAGCGCCTGTAACGTTTTATGCACAAAAGACGGTGCCCTTATAAGCTTTGGCGCCGAAAAGATATTTGCGGAGGGCTGCCTTGATAAAACAGACAGGCTCACCCTTTATGAAAGATGCATCCAGTTTCTTGCAAACGAGAACATAAGAAAGTTCCATAAGGCAGAAATACTTTCTATCCGCAACCCGAGAAAAAAGATAATAAAGTACCTTTCTCTCCAGTCCGCCCGCTACGGCTCAAGAGAATTTGCTGTTGAATACAGCCGTGAAGAGCTTGCAAGCTATCTGGATATAAACCGAAGCGTCCTTTCCCATGAGCTTAAGTCTATGGAAAGGGACGGCATCATAAAGGTACATAAAAATAATTTTACACTTCTTTAAAAGGAGGAGGCATTATGCTTCACAAACAGAGAGTGGTATATTCCTTCAAAACCACAACAGAGGCAATGAAAATGGAAAGAGTATGTGCTAAGGTAAATGCACCCGGCGGTATCATCCCCCTTCCCAGTGCCATAGCTGCAGGCTGCGGCCTTGCGTGGGCTGTTGATGAGGATGATGCCCTTATAACAGACATCGTTATTAAAGAAAACAATATAAATATCAACGGCAGAACACTTATTTATCTATAAAGAGGTGACATATATGGAAGAAATCAAATTCTGCACAGGCGGCGGATGTACAGCAAAGCTTGGCGCAGGCGCTCTTAAAAGAGTGCTTGAAAGACTGCCCAAAAGGGAAGACCCCGACCTTTTGGTAGGCTATAACGGAAGCGATGACGCGGCAGTTTATAAGCTTACTGAAGACCTTGCGATGGTACAGACTCTGGACTTTTTCCCTCCTATGGTTGAAGACCCCTATACCTTCGGCAAAATTGCGGCAGCAAACTCCTTAAGCGATATTTATGCTATGGGCGGAGAGGTAAAAACAGCACTTAACATTGTTTGCTTCCCCGAAAGCTGGGACCTTAACATTTTAGGCCAGATACTTCTTGGCGGAAGTGAAAAGGTGCACGAGGCAGGCGGCGTTATAGCAGGAGGTCACTCCATAGCCGATACAGGCGTTAAATACGGCCTTTCCGTAACAGGCACTATCGACCCTAAAAAAATACTTAAAAACAATCAGTGTGAGGCAGGAGATATGCTTATCCTTACAAAACCCCTCGGCACAGGCATCGCCTGCACGGCGGACAGGATGAAGGAAGCGCCCAAAGCTACGATGGATGAGGCGATACTGTCCATGACAACACTGAACAAATACTCATCTGAAATTTTCAGCAAATACGATATCCACGGCTGTACAGACATCACAGGCTTCGGTCTGCTCGTTCACTTAAGCGAGATGCTCAACGACCGTTTCAGTGCTGATATTTTCATTGACTCAGTTCCCATCATAGACGGTGCAGAGGCTCTTGCCGAGGAGTTCTTTATAACAGCGGCAGGACAGCGTAACCGTAACTTCATAGGTGACAGAGTAGAGTTTAACGGCATTTCCTTTGGCCTTGAAGAGGTGCTTTTTGATGCACAGACAAGCGGCGGACTTCTTGTAAGCCTTAAAAAAGAAGAAGCCCTTAAGGCAATAGAGGAAATAAAGGCTTTAGGTCTTAAATGCGGTATTATCGGCGAAATAACAGAGCTTAAAGATAAGCTCATAACAATAAAAAGATAAAAAGGAGAAAATGAACTATGATCAAACTTGACGAAAGAGGACACCAGTGCCCCATCCCCGTAATAAACACAAAAAAGGTTATTGACACAGCACCCAAAGGCGAGCAGATCCTTGTTATTACAGATAACGAGATAGCTGTTCAGAACCTTAACAAATTGGCTAACCAGAAGGGCTGTACATTCAGCTTTGAGAAAAAAGCAAATGACCATTTTGAGTCATTATTTACAGTTAATTCAGACCCTGTTGCAGCACCTGAAGAAAACGACGTTATCGTATGCGAAGACTGCGCACCTGCAGGAAACGGTACTGCAGTAGTTATCGCTTCTCCTTACATGGGCCACGGCGATGATGATCTTGGCAGACTTCTCTTAAAAGGATTTATCTTTGCTTTAACACAGGTAACTCCTCTTCCCAAAAACATCATCTTCTATAACGGTGGTGCACAGGTTTCAAGCGAAGGCTCACCCTCTATCGAAGACCTTAAAAACCTTGAGGCAGCAGGCGTTAAGATCATCACTTGCGGAACATGCCTTAACCACTACGGCCTTACAGACAAGCTTGCTGTTGGCGAAATAGCTAATATGTACGACATAGTTGAAACAATATCAAAGGCAGGAAAAGTTATCCGTCCTTAAGGAGTAAAGAGAAATGAACGTAGAAAATCTTGTTATAGTCCGCGGCGGAGGCGATATAGCAACAGGTGTTATTTACGCCCTCTGGAGCGCAGGCTACAACGTACTTATAACAGAAATCGAAAAACCCTCTGCCATCAGACGCTATGTGTCATTATGCGAGGCGGCTTATGACGGACATTCAAAGGTAGAGGACCTTGAATGTGTGCTTATAAAGGATATTGCAGAAATGGAAGGCGTTTTTGCAGAGGACAAGGTACCTATGATATTTGACCCCAAATGCAAGGTGCTTGAAAGCCTTAAGCCCATGGCCCTTGTTGACGCTATCCTTGCAAAGAAAAATATGGGTACGACCATCGATATGGCACCTATAGTAGTAGCTCTCGGACCCGGCTTTGAGGCAGGAAAAGATGCTCACGCCGTTATCGAGACCATGCGCGGACATAACCTTGGCAGGATAATAGAGGAAGGATCGGCCCTCCCCAACACAGGCGTGCCCGGTCTTGTTGCAGGCGAAAGTGATAAGCGAGTTCTCCACGCACCTGCGGAAGGTATACTCTATAACCGCACAAAAATAGCGGACAATGTGGACTTTGGTCAGGTCCTTGCCGAGATAAAAACAGCAGATGGCGAGATGGTACCCGTTAAGGCTACTATCGACGGCCTTCTTCGCGGTCTTATCCGTGACGGATACTATGTACCCAAGGGCTTTAAAATAGCAGATATCGACCCCAGATACAGCGAGCATGATAACTGCTTTACAATATCAGACAAAGCAAGATGCTTAGGCGGCGCCGTTCTTATGGCAATAGGTCGCTTAAGCCGAAAAAAAAAACTGTAAGTAAACCTGTTTATCTCGATAACTCCGCAACAACACTTAAAAAACCCGAGGCCGTTAAAAAGGCTCTTATTGAAGCCCTTGATATGCTCGGTAATGAAGGAAGAGGAGTAAACGCAAACTCTCTTTCATCTTCAAGGGTAGTTTATGACGTAAGAGATAAGCTTAACGAGCTTTTTGACGGATATGGCGCGGAATACACCTGCTTTGCCCTTAACGCAACAGCGGCCCTTAACACTGCCATAACAGGCGTTATAGGTGAAGGCGACAAAGTAATTACAACGGTCATGGAGCATAACTCGGTCCTTCGTCCTCTTTACAGGCTTGAGAAGGAGAAAAACATTTCTCTTGATATAGTCGGCTTAAAGGATGGCATACTGGATTATGAGAGCCTTAAGGCAAAAATCGAGCAAAAGCCCAAGGCAGTCGTGCTTACCCACGCATCAAACCTTACGGGTATGGTCAATGACATAAACCTTGTAGGTAAATGGTGCGCTGATAACGGAGTGTTATTTATAGTTGATGCATCACAGAGTGCAGGCACTATCCCCATTTCAATGAAACAGGATAATATAGACATACTCTGCTTTACAGGACACAAGAGCCTTTTCGGGCCCCAGGGTACAGGCGGACTTCTTGTTAAGGAAGGACTTAAGGTGCGTCCCCTTACCGTTGGCGGAAGCGGTATAATGACATTTGAAAAGGTGCATCCTGAAACATATCCCACAGCACTGGAGGCAGGTACACTTAATTCTCACGGTATATGCGCCCTTGGTGCCGGTGTCGATTTTGTGCTTGATAAGGGTGTTAGTGAAATACATAAAAAAACAGGTGCTCTTATGGAGCTTTTCTTAAACGAGCTTAAGGAAAGCGAAAACATAGTTATATACAGAAACGAAAAATGTGACCATACGGCTACAGTCGCCCTTAATATAAAGGGTGCTGACAGCGCTTTTGTTGATACTATGCTGAGCCGTAAATACGGCATATCCATAAGG
>SVDG01000071.1 GCA_015057875.1 Lachnospiraceae bacterium
CTTGTTTGGACAAATCTTATTAAAAGAGGTTCAGATTCAAAGAACTTGATCTTCATTCGAAAGTTGTTATTACGGTAACGGCTATACTTATAATATCAGGAGCGCTGTTAGTATATATTTTTGAGGTTGACAATGCCTTTGCACACCTGAACGGCCCCGATAAGGTCATGGGAGCGTTCTTCCAGTCCATAGCAACAAGGACAGCTGGATTTGGAACTATAGATCAGGCGACACTTTCACCTTCGGGAAGTCTTGTAAGTATGATGCTTATGTTCATAGGCGGAAGCCCGGGTTCTACGGCAGGAGGTATAAAAACAACGACTTTTGCAGTGCTTTTTATAAATGCGGTAACTTATGCGAGAAATGAAAACGGCATAAATATATTCAAAAGAAGGATAAGCAGTGATATCGCAAAGCAGGCAGCAGCAATATTCGGTGTGCATTTTATACTTATGCTTACAGCAACTATTATAATATGTGCCATTGAGCCTGTAGGGATGAGGGAGTGCTTTTATGAAACAGTTTCGGCTATAAGTACAGTTGGATATTCTATGGGACTGACACAGGGATTTTCAAATGTATCACTTATAGTGCTTTGTGTGCTTATGTATGCCGGAAGGATAGGAGGTCTTTCGTTTATGCTGACATTTGCGGAAAAACGCAAAAGGGTACAGATGGAAAGACCTGAAGAAAAGATACTTATTGGTTAAGGAGGGGAATTTATGAAATCTATTCTTGTTATAGGTATGGGACGTTTCGGACGTCATCTTTCTTACAAAATGAAGGAGCTTGGTAACGATGTTATGATAGTTGACAAGGATGAAGAGATAATCGGAGAACTTGCAGATGATTTTACTGATGCTTACATAGGAGACTGCAGTAAGGAAGGCGTTATAAGGAGCCTTGGTGTGAGCAATTTTGATATATGCTATGTTACTATAGGAGAGGATTTCCAGTCATCTCTTATAGTTACGAGTTATCTTAAAAAGATAGGTGCGAAATATGTTGTTACAAAGGCAAGGACAGATATACAGGCGGAGATACTCGGGAAAATAGGCGCGGACGAGGTGGTATATCCCGAAAGAGATATGGCTGAAAAAACTGCTGTTATGCATAACGCAAACAATATTTTTGATTATATAGAGCTTACAAGCGAATACGCCATATATGAGCTTCCTATTGTTGAGGCATGGATAGGACGCACTATTTCGGAGATAGATGTAAGGCGCAAGTATAATGTAAATATAATAGCTGTTAAAAACGGAAACGATCTTCAGGCTACCCATTTGGCGGATCATATTTTTACAGAAAATGATACAGTTGCGGTAATAGGAAAGTCGGAAGATGTTTTCAGACTTGCGGCAAAAACATAAAAACAGCTTAAACAAGCTGTTTTTTGGGGTTTTACTTTGCGTGAAAGTTTGGTATAATAAAATGAATGTTAATAATACAGGTGTTTTTCGGAGATGAGTTATATGGATTATATTAAAGAATTATACATAGACGAAAAATTGAAAAATCCTGAAAATATTTTAGCATCAATAAAAAGAAAAGAAAATGTTTTTAACGTATATCTTATATGTGTGGACAAGCAGAGCAAAAACATAGTTGATATAATGCCCACATACGAGGCCTTTGCCGAAAGGAACAGCAGAAAAGAGATCACTCTTATTGGTGTTGCTTACGGAAGGAGAGGTGCTTATGAGCTTTTTAAGAGGATGGTTGAGGACCATCTTAAAAAAGGCCATAAGATGATTGAGTTTAAAGACAGACTATTACAATAAGGGAGCGATAATTTTGAAATTTTTTAACTGGGTGTCAAACTTTTTAATGTCTTTGTCTATAGTTGTTGTAATTTGTATAACAGCTGCACAGGTCGTGTGCTTTGATAACAACTGGTATCATGAGGAGTTCAAAAAATATAATGTTTACGAAACAGTTCAGATGGAGAAGACTGAGCTTAACAGGGTATCTGAAAGGATAATTGGATATCTTCAGGGTTCAGAAAAAGAGCTTCAGGTTTCAGCTATAGTTAACGGCAAAACAAGAGAGTTCTTTAACCAGCAGGAGATCGACCATATGGCTGATGTTAAAGTACTTTTTGATAAGCTTTTATTTGTAAGAAACGTTTCACTTACTATTTTTATGATAACAGGTATTTATTATCTCTTTGCGAGACGAGTTGGCATGCAGATGCTTGATTATATGCCTGTTTGCTTTGGTATAATTGGTATGATCATGCTGCTTGGCGTTGTTGTTGGTTATATTCTTATGACATTTAATTTCTCAGGTATGTTTACTACTTTCCATGAGATGTTGTTTACAAATGATTTATGGATACTTGACCCTTCAACATCTCTTCTTATCAACATCCTTCCCGAAGGATTCTTTGCTGATTCAGCACTTAGAATAGGCAAATATTTCGGTATAGTAGCTATTGCAAGCGTTTTCTTATTCCCTATCTTAAGCTACATGAAGAGCAACTATGAGAAATGCAGCGCTGAAGCAAAAGCAAACATGGAGAAACAGAAAGCAAAAGACAGAGGAAAAATTTACGTTGATTTATAATTAAACTCTGAAAGAGGGTAACCTGAAAATGGCATTTATTTTAACGGTGCTGAAGTTAATAGGGATACTGTTGGCTGTTGTTATCGCACTGGTCTGTGTGGTCATGGCAGTGGTTCTTATTATGCCGTTAGGCTATGAGCTTTCGGGTGAAAAATATGAAAAGATAAAAGCATCGGCTTTTGTAAAATGGCTCTTTGGAATAATAAGGGTTGAAATAAGCTATGACGAAGAGGAGCTTATATACTCGCTTAAGCTGTTCGGTAAAACTGTGTACCCTAAAAAAGAAAAAGAAACTGAAATAAAGGTACGCGGAGGGGCCGATAAGAAGGAAGAATCCCCTGCCGTATCCGAAAAAGAGCCTGCGGATAAAAAAATACCACAGCCAAAGCCTGCACAAAAGGAAGAACCTGCTAAAAAGGTTCAGCCAAAAGAAACGGCAATGGCTAAAAAAGATGCCGATCCCAAGGTGACAAGAGTAAAAATGCCTGAAGTAAGCGATTTTCCCGAGGAGGAACCGAAGGAAAAGATGACGCTTAAAAGCTTCGTGATCGGCTATATCAAGGATATGCCTAATGAAGATAAAAAGAAGGCTGTTACATCTGTTCTTTCCCTTTTGAAGGGTATGATAAAGCATATCCTGCCCAAAGATCTGCGGATATATGCTGTTATAGGTACTGATGATCCGTCAGTTACAGGATATATACTTGCCGCATCAGGTATAGCAAGAGGCTTTACAGGCAAAGATATATTGGTACAGGGTGATTTTGAAAACAAACGTGCAGAGGGCGAAGTATTCGTTAAAGGACGTATAAGGCTTGGAGCATTACTTTATATGATAATAAGGCTTTTGCTTACAAGACCCATAAGGAAGTTTATAATAAGATTTATAAAGGTCAGAGGTGAATTGGTATGAGTTCAGGATTAAAGGATAATTTTGAAGCGCTTTTTGGCAAGATGGAAAACTTTGTTTCTACAAAAACGGTTGTGGGTGACCCCATAAGGGTTGGAGAAATAACTCTTTTGCCTATAATTGAGGTTGCTGTAGGTGTTGGTGCCGGTGCAAGCGAAAGTGCTGACAGAAAAGGCAAAGACTCAGGTGCCGGTGGTTTAGGTGCCAAAATAACACCCAGTGCTGTTCTTGTTATAAACGGCACAGATGTGCAGATGATAAATATCAAAAACCAGGATGCTGTAAACAAGCTTATAGATATGGCTCCCGGTGTTGTAAACAAGCTTAACTTTGCTTCTGTTTTCGGCAAAAAAGAAGAGCCCAAGGAAGAGGTTAAGTTTGAAGAAGAAATAATAGTTGAAAAAGAAGATCGCTGATAATAAGACCCTGAAAAATATCAGGGTCTTATTTGTTTTTGTACACTTTAGCTATGTAAAGTTAAAAACAGGTGAAGTTTTTAGGCAAAAATGGATATTGAAAAGTGTAATATTGTTTTGCTATAATCAGTATAATTTAAATCAAGACAAAATGGCGATGATAAAAGCTAAGCCTTTTTAACTGTTACAGAGAGCCGATGGTTGGTGCGAATCGGTGCAGGGCGAGGGTGTTCCACTTTTTAGCCGCCGGCGATGAGTCGGAAGGGAAAGCCCTTTACAGCTTAATGAAGAGGTATGGCATAATGCTATGCAACTTGGGTGGCAACGCGGAAGAACACGGCTTTCGTCCCTTTACATAGGGATGGATGCCGTTATTTTTTTATTATTGATCAGTTTTAAGGAGGTTTTTAATTATGGAGAGAGTTTACAATTTTTCAGCAGGCCCTTCAATGTTACCCGTTGAAGTTCTTGAACAGGCACAGAAAGAAATGCTTTGCTATGGTACAAGCGGCATGTCTGTTATGGAGATGAGTCATCGATCTAAAGATTTTGAAAATATTATTTATACAGCAGAAGACGATATCAAAGAGCTTATGAATATTCCCGATAACTATAAAGTCCTTTTCTTACAGGGCGGCGGAAATATGCAGTTTGCTATGGTACCCTTAAACCTTATGAACAAGAACAAAAAAATTGATCTTGTTAATACAGGACAGTGGACAAAGAAAGCGATGGCAGAGGCTAAAAAATACGGAGAGGTAAATGTTGTTGCTTCATCAGATGACAAAACTTTTACATATATCCCTAAGCTTGACCCTGCAACATTCAGCAAGGATGCAGACTATTTTTATATCTGCCTCAACAATACTATTTACGGAACAAGATATACAAAGCTTCCTGAAACAGGTGCGATTCCGTTGGTAGCAGATGCTTCATCAAACATCCTTTCTGAGAAAATCGATGTTTCAAAATTCGGTCTTATTTTTGCAGGTGCGCAGAAAAACCTTGGCCCTGCAGGCGTTACTGTAGTTATAGTTCGCGATGACCTTATCGGAAACGCAAGGGAATACACACCCACAATGCTTGACTATGCTACACACGTTAAAGAAAGATCACTTTATAACACACCCCCTACATACTCAATTTACACAATGGGCCTTGTTTTCAAATGGCTCAAGAAAATGGGTGGCGTAGAGGTTATGCAGAAGGTGAACGAGGAGAAGGCGGCTTTACTTTACAACTTCCTTGATAACTCTGCACTCTTTAAAGGCACAGTAGTTCCCGAAGACCGCTCTCTTATGAATGTACCCTTCGTTCTTCCTACAGATGAGCTTAACGAAAAATTCATCGCTGAAGCTAAGGCAAAAGGCTTTGTTAACCTTAAAGGCCACCGTACAGTAGGCGGTATGAGAGCAAGTATCTATAACGCAATGCCTGTTGAAGGCGTTAAAAAGCTCGTAGAGATCATGGAAAAATTCGAACTTGAAAATAAATAAAAGGAGAATAAAAAATGTTCAACATAATGACTTTAAATAAAATTTCACCCGTAGGTCTTGAAAAGTTACCTGCTAAGGATTTCGTGGTTGGCGATAACGTGGAAGATCCCGATGGTATCATTTTAAGAAGCTATGAGATGCATGATATGGATATTCCTGAAAGTGTTAAATGCGTAGCAAGGGCTGGTGCAGGTACAAACAATATCCCTATTGATAAATGCTCAGAAAAAGGTATCGTTGTTTTCAATACACCCGGTGCAAATGCAAACGCCGTTAAAGAGCTCGTTCTTACAGGTATCCTTATTTCTTCAAGAAAGGTAGTAGAGGGTATTGAATGGACAAATAGCCTTAAGGGCAAAGAGGACGTTGATAAGCTTGTAGAAAAAGGCAAATCGCAGTTCACAGGTCCTGAGATAAAGGGCAAAAAACTTGGTGTTATCGGCCTTGGTGCTATCGGTATCCTTGTTGCAAATGCGGCAGTTGCCCTCGGTATGGAGGTTTATGGTTATGACCCTTATCTTTCTGTTGATGCTGCATGGAGCTTATTAAGCACAGTTACAAAGGCAGACAGCGTTGAGGCTATCGTTAAAGACTGCGATTATATTACAGTTCACGTTCCTTTAAATGCAAGTACAAAGAAAATGTTCAATGATGAGCTTTTTGCTGTTATGAAAAAAGGCGCAAGACTTCTTAACTTTGCAAGAGGCGGACTTGTAGATAACGCCGCTCTTAAAAAGGCCCTTGAAGAAGGCATTGTGGATAAATATATCACAGACTTCCCTGATGCAGAAGTTCTTAACCTTGATAACGTGATCGCTATCCCTCACCTTGGTGCATCAACACCCGAGAGCGAGGAGAACTGTGCTGAGATGGCGGCTATAGAGCTTAAGGCATACCTTAAATATGGCACTATCACAAATTCTGTAAACTTCCCTAACTGCACAGTTATGTATACAGGTAATGCAAGGGTAACAGTGGCACACAGAAATATCCCCAACATGATCGGTAACATAACAGCTGTTCTTGCCAAAGAAAACCTTAATATCTCAAACATGATAAACACAAGCAAGGGTGACTGGGCATATACTCTTATAGACCTTGACAGCCTTCAGGGTAAAAATACAGAGATAATCGAAGAGATCAACAAAATTGACGGCGTTGTTAATGTAAGAATAGTAAGAGAGGAATAAGCAATGGCATTAGTCAGACCATTTAAAGCCATAAGGCCTGTAGAGGCTATGGCGGAAAAAGTAGCCGCGCTACCTTATGACGTTATGGATAGTGCAGAGGCAAGGGAGATGGTCAAGGGCAACCCTTATTCATTCCTTCACGTTGATAAGGCTGAGATTGACCTTGACGAAGGCATAGACCCTTACAGTGAAGAGGTATACCTTAAAGCTAAAGCAAATCTTTACAGTATGGTTGATAACGGAGTGCTTAAAGAGGATGAAACCCCCTGTTTTTATATCTATGCTCTTACTATGGACGGAAGATGCCAGAGGGGCATAGTATGCACGACAAGTATTGATGAGTATATTGATAATACTATCAAAAAACACGAGTTTACACGTGCCGATAAGGAGCAGGACAGAATAAACCACGTTGACTACTGTAATGCCAACACAGGCCCTATATTTCTTATGTGCAGAGGTAATGATGATATCAAAGTCTTGATAGACAGAGAAACAGAAAAAGAACCTGTTTATGACTTTGTGTCCGAGGACGGCATAAGACATACGGTTTATGTTGTAAGTGACGATGAAGCGATTAAAGGAGTTTCTGATTTGTTCAAAGGTGTTGACAGCCTTTATATTGCAGACGGACACCACAGAAACGCATCCGCAGTTAAGGTAGGACTTAAAAGGAGAGAGGAAAACCCCGGCTATAGCGGGGATGAGGAGTTCAACTTCTATCTTTCGGTCGTATTCCTTGCTGATGAGCTTATGATACTTGACTATAACCGCGTTGTTAAAGACCTTAACGGTTTAAGCGAAGACGATTTCATTGCTGAAATAGGCAAAAAGTTTGATATAGCGGACGGAAAGGCTGTAAAACCTGTTAAAACGCATACCTTCGGTATGTATATAGGCGGAAAGTGGTACAGCCTTAAGGCAAAGGAAGATATAATACCTGACGATGCAGTTGAAAGCCTTGATGTTTCTATACTACAGAAAAATGTGCTTGACGATATTTTAGGCATAAAAGACCCTAAAACTGATAAAAGGATAGATTTTGTTGGAGGCATAAGAGGCATTAAAGAACTTGAAAGACTTGTTGACAGCGGAAAATACCAGGTGGCCTTTGCTATGTATCCTACATCTGTAAATGAGCTTATGGCTATAGCTGACGAGGGGAAAATAATGCCTCCCAAATCAACATGGTTTGAGCCTAAATTAAGAAGCGGACTTTTTATACACACATTATAATAAGTAGATACACCCCCTTGTACGAGAGTGCAGGGGGGATTTTTTATGTTTTTTTGCGGTCAAAAGGCTCCTTAAAAGATGGATAAAAAAAGCAGTGGTTTGTGCCCACTTTGTAAAGAGAGGGTATATATTTGTGCCCATATTCGCAAAATGAGGACAAATATTACAGCGAGAAACCCAGTGTTTTCAATGGTTTGAGGAGAAATATTACAGTTATGTTACAAAGGTGGGTTGAACCTTGACTATATATATATATAATGGTATTGGCTCAAAGCTACAAAATTCATTTGATTCACAAAAATATTAAAGGAGGAAAAGAAGAAATGAAGAGAAAATTAGCTTTATTACTTGCAGCCGTTATGGTTGCAGC
>SVDG01000072.1 GCA_015057875.1 Lachnospiraceae bacterium
CATAAGGTCATATTCTGCGGATCGTTTACAGCGGGCGGGCTTGAGACTGAGATTGGAAACGGCAAGCTTAAAATCGTAAAAGAGGGAAAAAACCGTAAATTTATAGAACAGGTACAGCAGATAACCTATAGTGCCGATTATGGCGTTTCAAACGATCAGGAGGTTTACTATGTAACAGAGCGTGCCGTCTTTAAGCTTACAGAAAACGGTATAATGCTTACAGAAATAGCTCCGGGAGTTGACCTTGAAAAAGATGTGCTTGGGCAGATGGACTTTAAGCCTGTTATATCTGAGGAACTTAAGCTTATGGACAGCCGCATCTTTAGAGAAGAAAAAATGGGCCTTCGGCTGTAAAACTTAAAAGGCCTTTAAAACGGAATCATAAAAAGGAGGTCATTGGATGAATAAAAGCTTATTTATAGTGCTTAACATTATTTTCTTTGTTTTTAACTTCTGCGTTATAAGATATCTGCCGTCAGTTATATTTATGGACTGGCTGCCTTCACATTTTCTGTTTTTCTTTGGCACTGCACCTATAGGCTCTTTGATCTGGGGCACATATTTTATAAAGTTCTTTAAAACGCAGAAAGATATTTAAATGACGCTTTCAAAAGGGACACGACCTAAAAAAGGAGGTTTTTTATGAATACTTATGCATGGTTCTGCCTTGTTTTATGTGGAGCATACGGTATATTCATGGTAGTTCAGGGTCTGGCTAACTACCGTACGACCAGCGGTTCTACAGAAACATTTTATAATGCCGACCGTGGCGTAAACACATTTATGCTTGTTTGCTCAACGGCTGTTTCGGTTTTCAGCGGTCTTGCGTTTTATGGATGGCCCTCATCGAGTTATAAACTGGGTATGGGCTACATAAGCGGTATGGGCGCGTTCTGTGTAGGTCTTGAGTTTGCCATCATAGGCTATCGTTTGTGGCTTTTAGGCAAGGAATACGGATTTACCACCCCGGTGGACTTTCTTCGTTCACGTTATTATTCGGAAAGCTATGGCCTTTTTGTAGCAATACTTATGGTCGCTATGATAATACCCTATGTTGCACTCCAGCTTATAACTATAGGTGATGGAATGAACGTATCAACTATGGGTGTTATGCCTTATCTTTTAGCTGTTGCTTTCTCCTGTGCTATTATATGCTTCCACGTTTTCGGCGGTGGTATGAAAGCTATTGCGTGGATGGATACATTTAATTTTATCCTTGGCGTAGGTACATTATGGGTAATGATAGCTGTACTTATTATAATGAATTTCCCTAACGGAGGACTTGTTGAGGCTGTTGAGATAATAAAACAGGATCCGGTATCTCTAGCAAACTTAGGAGCTCCCGGTGCAACAGGTGCATTTGAAGTGCCCGGTATTATAAATCAGGCTCTTACGGCTTCTGTAGCTACTATCGTATGGCCTCATATCTATTCACGCTGTTATATTGCAAAGAGCAAAAAGAATTTTGAGGTCATGGCGTGGGGTCTTCCTTTAGGATATTTAATGGTTTTCAGCGGACTTCTTATTATCGGAACTATTCTGGCACCCGCTATTTTAGGCTCAGGCTTTGCAAGAGCTGACTCGATAGTTCCCTGGCTTGCAACCTATTATGCACCTCCAATTATCAGTGCTGTTGCTATGCTCTGCCTTTTTGCCTTTGCTATTTCCACAGGCGAATCAATGCTCCTTTCGGGAACAGCTATGATAACAAAGGATATCTTCATCCGTCACCGCTATGTTCTTAAGGGCGAGAAGGTAGATGAGAAACAGGCTGTTAAATGGACCCGTTATGTGGTAGTTGTGATGATGATAGCAATGCTCATTATAGTTTACTTCAGGCCTGCGGCTATAGTTGACTATGCTTATAAACTGTCATCACCTTACTTTGGTATGGTAATGCCCGCTACTATCGGTGGCCTTTTCTGGAAGAGAGGAACAAAAGAGGGTGCGTGGGCAGGAACATTACTTGGATGTGTTATAGTAACGATATGTACATTCTTCTATAAGTCACCTCTTCCTTTAGGCTTATCTGCCTTCTCATGGGCACTTATTATAAATGCTGTTGCTTATATCATCGTAAGCCTTGCAACAAAATGTCCCGAGGATATTGTTGATAAATACATTACAAGAGTTACAAACTACATCAGCGCAGGTGATGACGTTAATGCGATCGTAGGAAATACTATCCTTGCGGCAACCTTCCGTCCCGAACAGCTCACAAATCCCGAAGATGCAGCAAAGGCAAGGGCAACTCGGCCGGTGGAAGCGTAAAAAGATAAAGGAGATAAACGGTGAAACTGTTAAAAAAAGATAAGACTGAAAAAACAATGGTCAAAAGTGAAAAAATACAGGACGAGGAAAACACCCTGCTATCTGTTTTTGATATTTCAATCGAGCATCCGAGAAACTGGAAAATAATATTCAGCCCTAAAACTCCGCCTGACTATAACAGCGGTTTTATAAGGCTTGAAAACTTTATACCCCGCAAGGGTGCGGAAGTTTCTGTAAGCATAAACTGGTGCAAGGCAGACAGCACAAACGAAGGATTTGCTCTGTCCTACTGCGAAAAAATAAAAGATGAATATAAAAAGCATATGAAAAAGAAGCCATACACCCTTGAAAAAGCTGAAATGATCGAATTCAGAAATGGGAAAGCGGCCTATGTTGTAACGGAATACAAGGCCGGCCTCGGGCTTATGAAAAGAAGCGGGGATATACCCGTAAAGACTATCCAGCTTGCTTTTTATGATGAAAGTACAAACAGAGCTGTTGTAAGCTCTGTGCTTGGCATACCCGAGCTTGTTAAGGATAGGGAGGATTTCCTTAAAAGTCTTGTGTTTTCCGTAAACAGCGTTAAATATTCGGTATAAACGATACGTACTCCGTCACATTTTGTTAAGTGGCGGAGTTTTTTTATTTAAAGTATAGTTTTTTACTGGGAATTATGTTAAAATAATATTCCAAAGGAGGTATACCTATGGCTAAATGGAGCCTTAAAAGGACAAAAGTGAATATAGAAAAAATGGCGGAAGCTCTTTTTATAAGTCCTGTTATGGCCGCGATCCTCGCAAACAGAGGCATAGGTACGCTTAAGGGTGGAAGACGCTTTATCGATTGCAAGAGAGATGATATGTATGACCCTTATCTTTTTAAGGATATGGATAAGGGTATAAAAATAATATCTGAAGCGGTAAGAACAGGTAAGAAAATAGCCGTTTACGGAGATTATGATGTGGACGGAGTTATGAGTATAACCATTCTTTTCAAAGCTTTAAGCGAGCTCGGTGCTGATGTTATATATTATGTTCCCCACAGGCAGAAGGAGGGTTATGGCCTTAACATAGATGCCGTTAAAAGGCTTAAGGCTGACGGTGTTGATGTGCTTCTCACCTGTGATAACGGCATAGCTGCCATAGATGAGATAAAGGAAGCAAAGGCACTTGGTATGGAGGTAGTTGTTATAGACCACCATGAGCCGCCTTTTACAGTTGATGATGACGGCGAAAGACAGGAAATACTGCCTGATGCGGATGCTATAATAGACCACAAGGTAAGAGGGTGTACATATCCGTATAAAAACCTTTGTGCGGCGGCGATAAGCTATAAGTTTTCGTGTGCGCTTTATAAGGCGATGAAAAAGAAGCTTTCCTTTGAAGATGAGCTGCTTGTTTTTGCGGCTATTGCAACGGTATGCGATATAGTTGAGCTTCTGGATGAAAACAGGATAATAGTTAAAAACGGACTTGAAATAATAAATAATGGAGTTAAAAATGCAGGACTTCGTGCTATCATATCCTCGGCTGGGCTTAATGTTGAGGATATAAGCGAGTATCATTTCGGCTTTGTTATAGGCCCTGCGATAAATTCCACAGGCAGGCTTGAAAGTGCCCGTATGGCTATAGAGCTTTTTAAGGAAGAGGATTTTAAAAAGGCGCTTGAAATTGCGGATGAGCTTGTTATGCTAAACATTAAAAGAAAAGACCTGACGATAAAGGCGGCGGATGAGATAACAGCCGATATTTCAGCTGGGATCTATGGCGATGATAAGGTGCTTGTTATATATAAAGAGGGCATACACGAAAGCGTTGCAGGAATAGTTGCAAGCCGTGTTAAAGAAAAATTCAACCGTCCCGTTATAGTAATAACGGACGGAGAGGGATATGCCAAAGGCTCTGCGAGAAGTATAGAGGGCTATAATATTTTTGAAGAACTTAATAAAGAGAGAGAGCTTTTTGTGAAGTTCGGCGGTCATGCCATGGCGGCAGGGCTTTCGCTGGAGAAGGGCAATATACCGGTTTTAAGGGAAAGGCTTAACAGCGATTGCCCCCTTAGCGAGGATATGCTTATAAAGACCATAAGGGTAGAGAGGATACTTGATTTCAGACATATAGATATATCCCTTGCAAGAGATATAAAAACTATTTCGCCCTTTGGTAAAGGTAACCCCAAGCCTGTTTTTGCAAGCCTTGATGTAACGGCTGAAAAGGTCGAGCTTATAGGCAAAAACAAAAATATACTTAAGTTTACACTTAAGGACGATTCATGCGATAAGCGTTTTATTGCCGTATCATTTGATGGATATGAAAATTATCTGTCAGATATTAAACACTTGTATGGTAACAATGTATGTTGTAAAATATTAAATGGTGGAGGTGTAAGCCACCCTATGGATGTAGTTTACAGCATAGATATAAATAAATTTAATCACAGAGAAACTGTACAACTTATCGTGCAGGATATCAGACTTAAAAAATAAACAGGAGGAAAATTATTATGATGACATTAGATGAATTAAAAGGCTATATCAGAAATATCCCTGATTTCCCTGAAAAAGGAATTATGTTCAGAGATATAACAACGCTCCTTAAGGACGAAAGAGCTTTAAGAGAATCTATCGTTCACCTTAACAGAGCTGTTTACGGCATTCCCTTCGACTACGTTGTAGGACCTGAATCAAGAGGATTCATTTTCGGTATGCCCGTAGCTTACGAGATGGATAAGGGCTTTATCCCTGTAAGAAAAAAAGGCAAACTTCCTGCAGAGGTCATTTCAAAAGAGTATGATCTTGAATACGGAACAGCAACTATCGAAATGCATAAGGATGCACTTAAACCCGGTGACAAGGTAGTTGTTATTGACGACCTTCTTGCAACAGGCGGAACAGCAAAGGCCATCAAAGAGCTCGTTGAGTCAGCCGGAGCAACAGTTGCAAAATTCGTTTTCCTTATCGAACTTGAGGGACTTAACGGTAAAGAAGCACTTGGAGATACTCCTTACGCTTCTGTACTTAAATATTAAAAAAAGGCCTTGCATTGGCACTTTTTGTGTGTTATAATGCTCGGGTATGGGCTTATTGGCCCTTGTTGGTGAGTACGGACGGTCCGCTGGCGCATATTGCGGCAAGAACGTCTATGAAGAAGGGAGGACCTTAAAATGAATGCAATTATCAGAGAAATCGAGAATGCTCAGTTAAAGAGCGAAGTTACACCTTTTAACGTAGGCGACACAGTACGTGTTCACGCTAAAGTTGTTGAGGGTACAAGAGAAAGAATCCAGGTTTTCGAAGGCGTTGTTATCAAAAGACAGAACGGCGGCGTTCGTGAAACATTTACAGTAAGAAGAATCGCATCAGGCGTTGGTGTTGAAAGAACATGGCCTGTACATTCTCCCAGAATTGAACGTATCGAAGTAATCAGACGTGGTATCGTTAGACGTGCTAAGTTATATTACTTAAGAGACAGAAAAGGCAAAGCTGCCAAAATTAAAGAAGTACTCAGATAATAAGATCCGGCGTTTATCGCCGGATTTTTTCTTTGCAGTCGGTAGACAGTTTGGTTTATTTCGGTTAAAATATTTTTACGACCCACAGGGAGGTAATAAATATGGATAAAAAAGAGAAAAATATGAAAAAAGAAATCACTCAATGGATAGCCGCCATTGTTATTGTTATTGCTGTTGCATTTGTTTTAAGAACATTTGTATTTTGCACGGTAAGAGTCAAAGGACCCAGTATGGAGCCCTTATATGTACACGGGGATATAGTGGTAGCGGAAAAACTTAGCGGTATTGTTTCCGGCCCGGACAGAAACGATATAATTGTATGCAAATATAGCACAAGCGATGAGCTTATAATAAAGAGGGTATTGGGTCTTCCCGGAGATGATATAGATATTTATTATGACCGTGATAAAGAGGAATATGTTCTTGTTATAAACGGTGAATTAGTGGAAGAGCCTTATTTAAAAGAGGCTATGATGCAGCCGGGAGACACGGAATACATATATACTGTTCCTGATGACTGCTATTTTGTAATGGGTGACAACAGGAATTTATCAAGTGACAGCCGCTTTATGAGCATTGGTGCTATACCGAGAGAGAATATTGCGGGCAAAGTTGTTTTTAAAATCTGGCCGTTAGGCAACTAAAAGTTGGTGTAAGGATGAATATACAGTGGTATCCCGGGCATATGACAAAGACCCGAAGGATGATGGAAGAAAATATATCGCTGGTTGATGTTGTGGTTGAGCTTGTTGATGCAAGGATACCATATAGCAGCAAAAACCCCGATATAGACAATATAGCAAAAAACAAAAAAAGGATAATTGCCTTTAATAAAAGCGACCTTTCCGATGAGGCTTCAAACAAAATATGGAGTGAGTATTACGAGAAAAAAGGCTATAAGGTCATTTTTGTTAATTCCATAACCGGCAAGGGTGTAAATGGTGTTACACAGGCGGCAAAGGACCTTATGGCAGAAAAGATCGAAAGCCTTAAGGCAAAGGGACGTATTTTTGTGCCGGTAAGGGCTATGATAGTTGGCATACCAAACGTAGGAAAGTCTACGTTCATAAATAAATATGTTGGCAAAACTATGGCTAAAACCGGCGATAAGCCCGGTATAACCAGAACAAAGCAGTGGATAAGGATAAAAAAGGATTTTGAACTGCTTGATACACCCGGTATATTATGGCCCAAGTTTGAGGATGAAACTGTCGGTATAAGACTTGCCTTAACAGGTGCCATAAATGACGACATACTTGATATTGCAGGCCTTGGAACAGAGCTTATAAAACTGTTAAGAAAAAAATATCCCGAATCACTTAAGGAAAGATACTCAATACAATATGCCGATACGGATATGGACTGGCAGATACTTGAAAAAATAGGTGAAAAACGCGGCTTTAAGAAAAAAGGCGGAGAAATAGACCTTGACAGGAGTGCAAAGATACTGCTTGATGAATTCAGAGGCGGAAAGCTTGGCAATATAACTCTTGAGCTTCCTGAGGATATAGTTGAGGCTGCCGAAAAAACAGCAGAGGACAAAGAAGCAAAAAGACAGCGTGACCTTGAAAGGAAACGTGCATTTAAAAAACGTAATAACAAGAAATAAAAGATGACCTTGGGTTAACCAAGGTCATTATTTTTTTCTATTATTTCACATATATTGTTTGTTATCCTTGCGGTAAGTCCCCATATTGTCTCGCCTTCGTAAACATAAAAAAGCTGTGGAACATAGGCCTTCCCCCAGGGATAGTTTCTGCCATTATAAATAAGGTCTATAGGAAAATCTTCGGGGAAATCCTGTTTTAGTGAAAGCTCGGTCTTTATGGGCTCGGTTTCCCTGAAAAAATCAACGGGAACAGCAAATATCTTATCCACTTCTCCGGGATTTGGCTTAAGCTCGTCAAGGGTAATATCAGTAAGAAGCCCTACGAAGGGTGTTACCTTGGTGTTGAACATAGTAACTATAAAGTCACTTTCACCAAGAACGGTTATATTTTCACGGCTTATACCAAGCTCCTCCTCAGTTTCTCTTATTGCGGCCTCCATTGCTGTTTCACCATCTTCCTGTCTGCCTCCGGGAAAGCATACATCTCCGGGCTGATGCTTCATAGTAAGGGCGCGTTTTGTGTATAAAAAGTGAAGCTTTCCGTCAATTTCTATAAGTGTTGCCATTATGGAGTTATTTCTGTGCACTCCCTCGGGGGAGGGGATATGGTTGTCAAAGGCTTTTTTAATGTCTTCAGGGTTTAAGTTTTTAAAATTCATATATATTTTCCTTTAATATCACAAAACTATTTGATTTCGGTTTCTGTTATCT
>SVDG01000073.1 GCA_015057875.1 Lachnospiraceae bacterium
CAACACCATCTATAAACTATCATCTCCCAGATGGATATGCAGCGGCAAAACAGAAATCCCATATTTTTTCAATAGTTCTTCTGATAGATCACTTGTGCTGTCCGTAATAATACTAACAGGTATCATAATACTTCCTCCTTTACCCGAAAACATTATTAACAGATTATTACTGTATAATACAATTATACCAAGTTTACATAAATCGTCAAGCTGTGATCTGTTTAATTTATATTATTCTGAAGCATACCTCATAGTTATCCATCCTGTAAAAAATCTCTTGCTGTTATGATCAGTTTCTTCGTTTTTATATTGCATAAGTTTTTTTATCATTTCATTAAACAGCAATTCTTCATTGTCCTCATTATCGCTTTCAACACTTATACTTCCGCATAATCCGTTTCCCAGCTTAACAAAATTAGTCCTTACCTCATTTTCACTGTCATCATCAGCCTTTATCCTGAATGCAAGGGTATTTATATCATCAATATAATCTTCAATAATCAGATTTTCACTTTCCAAACGTTTCATTTTGTTCACCTTTTCTTTTTGTGTCGTTTCGTAACTTTTTCCTTTATTTTTTCACATTATATCACATTTCAACTTCACGTATCAACACATATTTTAAATTTATTTCACAAAAAACTTTGATCACTTTTTTTCATCAAAAAAACAGGATACTATAAATATCCTGTTTTTTACTATCATATTTTCAATTTTCTGATATAAACTTCAAGAGGTCGTCAAAATTCCCCTGAGGATACTGTGAAATATCCCTGTCATTTTTATTTATAAGACATTCCGGAAGGAGAAAAACCCCCATTCCAATTTCTTTTACTATCATATCCTCATCCACATCGTTTCCTACCATGATGCATTCCTCAGCCTTAAGTCCCGTTTTTTCAAGTATCTGCTCATAATACTTAAGGTTAGGTTTGCAGTAGCTACTGTTCTCATAGGTCGTAAAAAGCTCAAAATCACAGGGTTCAAGTCCTGCCCAGCGTATACGGCTTTCTGTTGCAACAGAAGGGAAAAGAGGGTTTGTGGCAAGTATCAGCCTGTATCCCCTGTTTTTAAGTATATCAATGGTTTCCTTTGCCTTTTTATTAAAACCGCAGGTCACCTTTGCCTTATGAAAATCCGTCCTGTAAAACTCTTCAAAATAAGGTAAATCATTCAAAGCTTCTTTTCCAAACATACCACAGAATATATCCCAGAATCTTTTTTCATTTGTCATTGTGCCATCATTTTTTACCATAGCACCAACACCGGCATACATGCCCTTCATAAGTTTTTCTGCTTCATAGCCTATAGGTGCAAGATTTACCGCCAGATATTTTAAGTATGTTTTAACAAAAAGCTCCTGATCCATAGGAAGAAGCGTTCCATCAAGGTCAAAAAGTATTGCTTTTATAGACATATTATATCCTCCAAACTCATTTGTATTTTTTCAATCCTACAAGCAGACACCCATCAATATACGGTACGCCTCTCTCATCAAGAAAGCTTTTTATTTCATCACTTGATGCACCGGGCTGAAGAACTACACCTTTATAATCTTTATTACATTCCTTAAGAAACTCAATGCCTTTATCTGCCCTGATGCAAAGGTCTATTATATCTATTTCACCTTCAACATCATTTATCGAATCAAGCTCTTTACCAACGCAGTGCACGCTATATCCGTTTTCGATCATTGCATTTTTTATTTTACAGGCAAACTTTTCCTCATTGAGAGTATCCCCAACAACGACAAACTCCTTCTGCCTCATAACCTCTGCCATATCCATAACTATACCTCCGGCATTAAGCAACTTCTCATATATTATTAAGCATTATATCACTTATTATTTTCACTAACAAGGATAAAGACACGGAGAGATTCTCCGTGTCTTTAAAGGTGGGTATGTTTTTTATTTGTTTATAGAATCTACGAGAGCATCTGCAAGAGAGCTGAACTCTTTTTCATTGCCTTCGTTAGCAGATGAGTTGATCGTAACCTGTGCACCGAGCACTGTACATTCCTTAAGATTTTCATCAATAAAGTTTTTCATAAGTGCTCCCGAGCGGATAGCCCATGTACCATTTTCGATTATACCGAAGGTCCTCTTCTGGAAGTTGAGGAGCTTGAGATGATGAAGGAAATCATACATCACAGGGTAGATATTAAGGTTATATGTTACAGATGCAAGTACTATATGGCTGTATTTGAAAGCATCTGCGATAAGGTATGAAACGTGTGTTTTTGATACATCGTACATTTTGATGTTTGTTACACCCTTTTCACAAAGCTCGCTGGCAAGACGATGTGCCGCAGCCTCTGTGTTGCCGTACATTGAAGCATAAACTATCATTACGCCTTTTTCTTCAGGCTCATATCTGCTCCATTTATCGTGTTTATCAATATAGTATCCAAGGTCTGTTCTCCATACCGGGCCGTGGAGGGGGCAGAACATCTTGATAGGCACATTTGATGCCTTCTTAAGAAGATGCTGAACAAAGGGACCATATTTACCTACGATATTTGTAAAGTATCTTCTTGCATCATCTATCCAGTCACGGTCAAAATTCACTTCGTCATTGAAGAGTCTTCCGTCAAGAGAGCCGAAAGAGCCAAAGGCATCGGCTGAGAAAAGCACACCATTTGTTGTGTCAAATGTTACCATAGCCTCAGGCCAGTGTACCATGGGTGCCGCAACAAATGTTACTGTATGTTTGCCGAAGCATCTTATGTCACCTTCTTTTACCTCGTCTTTTCTGCCTTCAACGTCAAAGCCGAACTGGTGCATAAACATAAATGCTTTTTCATTTGATATAACCTTACACTCAGGATAGCGAAGAAGCACTTCCTCCATAGAAGCCGCATGGTCGGGTTCCATATGGTTAACTATAAGGTAGTCAAGCGGCTCACCAGCAAGTACTTCCTCAATATTTTTAAGGAACTCTCTGCAGCCTGACCAGTCTACAGTATCGAATAAAACATTCTTCTCGTCCTTTAAAAGATAAGAGTTATATGATACCCCATTAGGGATAGGATGTATATTTTCAAAAAGGTGGAGGCGTTTGTCGTTAACGCCGACCCAGTATAGATCTTCAGTTACTTTTCTTACACAGCTCATTCTCATTCCTCCTTACTGTTCTGATGAGGGTATAAAGTTATGTTTTTCTTCTCCGCACTCAGGACATACCCACTCTTCGGGAAGATCCTTGTATGCTGTTCCGGGATTTACTTCGCCATCCTCGTCACCAAGCTCGGGGATATATTCATATCCACAGCCAAGGCACACATATCTGCCTCTGGGTGCGGGTGTGGGCTCATCAGGTACTGTACGTTTCATTTTCACCATGGGAGGAGCCGGTTTTTTCTTTCCTGTATCAAGGGCTTTTGTAAGTAAAGGAAGTATTTCCTTAACATCGCCCACGATACCGTAGTCCGCATTTTTGAAAATGGGTGCATTCCCATTTAAGTTGATAGCTACGATAGTTGATGCATCCTTGATGCCTTTAAGATGCTGGATGGCTCCGGATACACCGCAGGCGATATAAAGGTTGCCGGTAAATTTCTGTCCGCTCATACCCACATAACGGTTAAGAGGAACGTATTTGAGCTGTTCTGCTACAGGTCTTGATGAACCAAGGGCTGCACCTGCCGCCTTTGCAAGGTCCTCAACAAGCTTCATGTTTTCTTTTTCGCCTATGCCTTTACCTGCACTTACAACTCTTTCTGCATTTATGATAGGTGTATCGATATCAATACCTACTGTAAAATCATATCCGTCATTTTTAAGTAACTCAACAAGCTTTTCAACGTTTGCCTCAGCTGTTCCTTCGTTTATCATCACTTTCTTTCTGGGCCCTGTTACTGGTGTCTTTGCCTTAGGCTTTGCACTCACAGGTTTTGCTTTTGCACTCTTGCCAAGGATATGGGAAGCAATAACAACGTTCTGGATCTCGTTAGTTCCTTCGTATATAGTACAGATCTTTGCATCTCTGTAGAAACGCTCAACCTCCATGCCTTTAAGGTAGCCTGTACCACCAAACACCTGGAGAGCATCGTTTACGACCTCAAGACAGATATCTGAAGCATACTTTTTAGCCATAGCTGATTCCATACCATAAGGCTCATGGTTTTCCTTAAGTTCTGCCGCACTGTAAACAAGGAGCCTTGCCGCACGTATCTTTGTTGCCATTTCAGCGATCTTGAACTGGATAGCCTGAAGCTGTGCAATAGGTGCATCAAACTGCTCTCTTTCCTTAGCGTATTCCACAGCAGCCTCATAAGCACCCTGGGCAATACCCAAAGCCTGAGCAGCAATACCGATTCGTCCGCCATCAAGAGTACTCATGGCAATTTTGAAGCCTTCTCCCTCTTTGCCTAAAAGGTTTTCCTTAGGCACTTTAACGTTGTTGAAAAGGAGCTGGCGTGTTGCAGATGAGCGGATGCCCATCTTATCATAGTGGTCTCCGAATGTAAATCCGTCCCAGCCTTTTTCCACGATGAAGGCACTGATACCTTTTGTTCCGATACCGGGTGTTGTTACAGCAAAGATAACGTATACGTCAGCCTCTCCGCCGTTTGTGATAAATATTTTTTCTCCATTAAGTATGTAATGGTCGCCTCTTAATTCTGCTGTTGTTTCTGTTCCGCCTGCATCAGAGCCTGCATTTGGTTCTGTAAGACCGAATGCACCAAGCTTTTCACCTTTTGCAAGGGGCACAAGATATTTCTGTTTCTGATCTTCGTTTCCGAAAGCATATATAGGATATGCACCTAAAGAAACATGAGCTGAAAGGATAACGCCTGTTCCGCCGTCAACTCTTGAAAGCTCCTCAACACCGATAGCATAGCCTAAAATATCTCCGCCAAGTCCACCGTATTCTTTGGGGAAAGGAATGCCGAGAAGTCCCATTTTACCGAATTCTTTTATCTGTTCGCCTGGGAATCTGTTTTCCTGATCAAGCATAAAAGCGATAGGTTTTATCTCTCTTTCCGCCCACTCTCTTATTTGTGCACGTAACTCATCATGTTTTTTGGTCGTATAACTCATATTTGTTTCCCTCCTAATCAATGGGCACTAATTAACTTTTATTGTTGATAATAATTATCATATAATAATTATACAAAAATATATTTCCAATTATGTAACCAAGGTTACGCAATTGGTGCTATATGCAAAATTCTTCTAATTTTTTTATGTTTTTTATTACTATTTCCTTTCGTCCTGCCTCGATTATACCTGCTTCCTGAAGCTGCATAAGTGATCTCGAAAGCGATGGCCTTTGAACACCAAGATAATCCGCAAGGGTCTCCCTGTCCATTTTAAGAACTACCCTTCCTTTTTCATCGGCCTCATCCAGCAGAAAAATAGCTATCCTTTCTTTTAAAGACGGTGTGCTGACTATGTTTAGTTTTTTTAGTGCCAGCCATTCCTTCGCCGCCAGTATCTCAAGGAGGTTTTTAACAAGCTGTCTGTGATGGCCACAGGACTTTTCACAAAAGCAGGAGAAAAAATCTTTTTTTATCTCCAGAACATCAATGTCGGTAATGGCCTGTGCTTCGTATTTGTACGAGTTGTCATCACCAAAAAAGCTGTGTTCACCAAAGATATTATTTTCGTTTATCTCATATATTATGTTTTTTCTGCCGGAAGCAAGGTTCTTTATTGCCGCTACCCTTCCTTTAAGCAAAACATAAATACTTTCAGATGCCTCTCCTTCATAAAAAACCGTCTTTCCTTTAGAAAAACTTTTACTTACGCTTTTGGAGCAGACAAGCATTTTATCAAGTTCTGTTTCTTTTATATCTTTAAAAAGTCTGTTATCCTTTATACCTGTCACACTTCCACCGTCTTCCACACAATATAATAGGTTATATTATACCAGTTAATACATCATTTTAAAACACTTTTAAAAACTCAACGGCCTTTCTTGCGCTTCTGTATAAAGGCCCCTCAAGTACAGATTCTGCATTTTTAAGTTCCTTACGTATATTTATATGCTGAGGACAGTGTTTCTCACATTTTCCGCAGTCTATACAATTTGATGCAGCCGTTGAATCCTTTCTTGCCGCCGTACACATAAAGTACTCCCTGAGAGAAGAAAACCATCCCTCCGAATATCTTAAATTATATGCCGCAAATGTTCCGGGTATATCCACATTTTTAGGACAAGGCATACAATAGCCGCAGCCTGTGCAGCCCACCTTCATTTTTGAATTTATGGCAGAAACTACTTTGTGAAGCATCTTCTGATCCCTCGCAGACATCTCTCCTACTTTTACCGCTGAAGCAGTAATGATGTTTTCCTTTATCATCTGCATAGAATTCATACCCGATAATACACATGTAACTTCCTTCTGATTCCATAACCAACGCAGAGCCCACTGAGCAGGTGTATGCTTAACAGGGTAAGAAGCAAATATACGTTTTGCATTTTCCGGCAGATTTTTAACAAGTTTACCTCCTCGCAAAGGCTCCATTATGAAAACAGGTATCCCCTTTTTATATGCATGATATAACCCCTTCCTTCCCGCCTGAGAATGTTCATCCATATAATTATACTGTATCTGGCAGAAGTCCCAGTCATATGCATCTGTAAGACGGCAGAACATATCAGAGTTTCCGTGGTAAGAAAAACCTATCTGACGTATAGCTCCGCTTTTGCGCTTTTCCTCCAGCCATTCCTTTATCCCCAGTTCTTCCATGCGCTTCCATGTGGCAGTATCTGTAAGCATATGCATAAGATAATAGTCTATAAAGTCTGTACGCAGGCGCTTAAGCTGTTCCTGAAAAAGGTTCTCCATAGTTTCTTTGTTTCTTATAAGATAATGGGGAAGTTTCGTTGCAATATATACCTTATCCCTTATACCGTGTTTTTCAATTATCTCTCCAAGCATATCCTCACTACCGGGATAGATATAGGCCGTGTCAAAGTAATTTACGCCATTACGTACTGCAGCTATAACCTGTTTTTCGGTTTCCTTCCTGTCTATTATGCCCATAGTTCTTGGAAAACGCATACATCCATAGCCTAATATAGATATTTTATTACCGTATTTGTCTAAACGATACTGCATAATACCACCCTTTTATCGAAATTTACTGCCTGTTATATGCATTATAATACATTCTTGCATTTTATGCTTAAAAAAATCATTATCATAATAAGGCCCCACAATTATATAAAATTTTTGCTATACTGCCAACAGCAACCGGCTGATAAACAAAGAAAGGATAACACATATGTGTTATCCTTTCTGTTTTATAATATTATATTTTATTCTTCCTCAAGCTTCAGCACACTCATGAAAGCTGCCTGGGGTACCTCTACGCTGCCGATCTGACGCATACGTTTTTTACCCTCTTTCTGTTTTTCAAGAAGCTTTCTCTTTCGTGAGATATCGCCGCCGTAGCATTTTGCAAGCACGTCCTTACGCATAGCACTTACAGTTGTCCTTGCAACTATCTTGCTTCCGATAGAAGCCTGGATAGGTATCTCAAACAAGTGTCTGGGAATTTCCTTTTTAAGCTTTTCGCAGATCTTTCTGCCTCTCTCGATAGCTGATGATTTATGGACGATAAATGAAAGGGCATCCACCATCTCTCTGTTAACAAGTATATCGAGCTTTACAAGATCGCTTTCCTGATAGCCTATTAGACTATAGTCAAAAGATGCATAACCACGGCTCCTTGATTTTAATACATCAAAGAAGTCATAGATTATTTCGTTAAGGGGCATATGGTAGATGAGCATCGCCCTTGTATCGTCCATATACTCCATGCTGATATATTCGCCTCGCCTCTGCTGACAAAGCTCCATTATAGAACCGATGTAGTCTTTAGGTAATATTATCTCTGCCTTAACTATAGGCTCTTCCATTTTAAGTATCCTTGCAGGGTCTGGCATATTGCTGGGATTAGATATCTCAAAATCTGTGCCGTCTGTAAGATATACTTTATAGATAACACTTGGAGCTGTTGTTACAAGGTCAAGGTTATATTCTCTTTCAAGTCTTTCCTGTATTATC
>SVDG01000074.1 GCA_015057875.1 Lachnospiraceae bacterium
AATCTCCATGCAGCTCATACCAAAGACCGTTGCTGTTGTCATAGATGTATTTTTCCATATTGCAAACCTCCATGTATCATTTGAACTCAATAGTTCCGAGTGGCTTTGAGGTGAATCAGCCAGCGGAAGTTGCGTTGTAGCCAGTGGCTACAAAATGGCTACAGAATTCTTGGAGACGCTACGGATAGCTTGAAATGTGTGGAATATGTGGACGAAAAGCGCACTATCAGTGCATATTATCACGAGAAATTAAGGTCTGGCGCTCGAGTGGGAGTGATTATATAGGTCGAAAAAGCCTGTAAAATCAACGGTTTTTGAATATTAAAGCCATTTTTGTCAACTAAATGGCAACATTATCAAGCAATAAAGAGCTAACTGATTTATATCAAGTCGGTTAGCTCTTTTTAATGTCTATAAACTGTATAAATGCCACCGGGACAAGAAAAAACAGTCATATACAATTTGCACGAATTGTGCCGTAATAACGAGCTGATTCGATAAATCTCATTGACATTTGATGGGTTGGCTGATATTCTAAATTTGGAATATGAAATAAATATTGTTTTAACGCTCGATACATAGTAAATGATATGGATTTGAAGTTTCTGGCCGGACGCCGTAAATGACCGGACTATCGATAGCAATATCTCCCTGATACGGGGGACAAAACTGTGCGCCGAGAGGGTCATTGTGTACCTTGATCGGTGTTTTTTGTTTTTAGACGGCCTGTAATTACATCCTCCATATGTACATCCCTTCCGGCATGAATCTTGCCGTAAAGGAACTGTACAAGATGCTTCCCTACGTTGTTACGATCATCGTGCTTATAATATCTTCTCTCAGAAACAGGAGAGATACTCAGCCACCGCAGTCTCTGGGCCTGCCGTATTTCAGAGAAGACAGATAGCAGTTGCTTTAAAGGCATCTATACACATAAAACCATCGGAGGTATACATAATGAATTTTTTGGAAGAGCGTATTCTTAAAGACGGTATTGTAAAACCGAATAATGTCTTAAAGGTTGATAGTTTTCTTAATCATCAGATGGATATTTCTCTGATGGAAGAAATTGGTCAGGAGTTCCATCGACGTTTTGCAGACAAAAATATCACTAAGATCCTTACTATAGAAGCTTCCGGCATCGGGATCGCCTGCTTTGTTGCAAAGGAATTTGGCGTGCCAATGGTCTTTGCGAAGAAATCACATTCGATAAATATCGATAGTGAAGTATATATGGCGGAAGTAGAATCATTTACAAAGAAAACAAAAAACAATGTCATCGTTTCAAAGAAGTTTTTAAAGCAGGATGACCGTGTTCTGATAATTGATGACTTTTTAGCAAACGGTTGTGCTTTACAGGGCCTTATCGGTATTTCAAAAACTGCTGGTGCAACTGTAGAAGGTATAGGGATCGTTATCGAAAAGGGTTTCCAGATAGGAGGACAGGTCATCCGAAATCTGGGTATCCAGCTTGAATCACTTGCCATTGTTGATGCTATGGACGCCGAAACAGGAGCCATAACCTTCAGAGAACAGTGATACAGGCGTATTAACGTGAAAAATAAGAATAACAAGTGGCTTAAAACTTTTGTTTTAGGCCGCTTTTTGTAAATATTAAGCTTATGTTTATAGGTATTTATTATGTATAAAAAGGTCTATATAGAAATAACAAATATATGCAATATGAGCTGTTCTTTTTGCCATGGGCACAAAAGGGCTCACAGGCAGATGGATAAAGGTGAGTTCAGCCTTATACTTGGCAAGCTTAAAGGGCATACAAAATATATTTATTACCATCTGATGGGAGAGCCGCTTACACACCCCAAGCTTGCTGAGTTCATAAAAATGGCAGGTGAGAGCGGATATAAATCAATCATTACCACCAACGGAACTCTTTTAAATAAAAGAGCAGATGAGCTTTTATCTGCAGGGGTACATAAGATCAACATCTCTTTACACAGCTTTGAAAATGAGGCTGATGATGATTTTGAACGGTATATATGTGAGATCGCATCCTTTTCAAAAATCGCTTCCGGTAAAGGCATTATCATAAATCTTCGCCTATGGAACAAAGGATTTGACGGAGGAAAAAATGATACCGTGCTCGATATTTTAAAGGAAAATATACATGGTGACTGGATAGATAATGCTCATGGCATAACTATAAGGAAAAATATTTATCTGGAGTGGGGAGAGAGGTTTGAATGGCCTGACAGTGAAGCAGAGATCAAGGGAAAACGTTTTTTCTGCTATGGCCTTAAGGACCAGTTTGGCATCCTTGCTGATGGTACGGTCGTGCCGTGCTGTCTGGATAGTGAAGGAAACATTGCACTTGGAAATATTTTTGATGAAGACATTAACTCTATCCTTAATTCCGAAAGGGTTTCAGCAATAGTTGAAGGCTTCAAGCGTGGAGAAGCAGTCGAAGATCTTTGTAAAAGGTGCGGCTACGCACAGAGGTTTGTATAATATCTGTATACCATCATACCTGTTTGGTATCCAAAAACAAAGGACCGTATCCTACGATACGGTCCTTAACTATTTTACTTTATTTATGAATTTTTATTTGTTCCAATCTTCTACCTGTTTTAATATCCATTCAGCAACTTTTTCTATACCTTCGCCTGTTTTTGCTGATATAAAAATTATATCTATATCAGGATTTCTCATTTTTGCATTTGCAATAACTTTTTCCTTATCGAAATCGAAGTATTCCATTACATCTATCTTGTTTACAACGAGAAGATCGCAGGTTTCATACATTAAAGGGTATTTAAGAGGTTTGTCATCACCTTCCGGCACAGAAAGGATAGTCATGTTCTTTATTGCCCCTGTATCAAACTCGGCAGGACAAACTAAATTGCCTACGTTTTCTAAAATGACCAGATCCACATCATCAGTACCAAGTTCACGAAGCCCTTGCCTTGTCATATCTGCATCAAGATGGCACATTCCGCCTGTATGTATCTGTATGGCTTTTATTCCGGCATTTTGTATTGCCTGTGCATCGATAGATGAATCTATATCTGCCTCCATAACTGCCATCCTAACTTTGTCCTTAAGATAGCCGACAAGCTTTAAAAGTGTAGTTGTTTTTCCTGAACCGGGTGAAGACATGAGATTTAATAAAAATGTGTTCTCTGCCTTAAGGGATTCCCTTAAAAGCTGTGCATCTTTATTATTATCCTCGAATACACTTTGTTTTACCTCTATTATCCTTACATCATCCATTTAGATCTCTCCTTTTAATGATTATCCCATATTTTTATATCCAGATTATAATCCTTTTCAAAATAGTCATGCAGGTCTGCCCTCATAGGCATGGTCTGTTTTATCTTGATGACATCTACAGGACATTTTGTTTTACATATACCGCAGCCAACACATATTTCCTGATCTATATTGATGCAGCCGTCTTCGTTGAAAGATATGGCTTCTACAGGACAGCCATGGGGACCGGAAGCACATTTTTTGCAGCCGATACATTTTGTCTGATCAGGTACTGCTGTCCAGCCGGAAGGGTGGAAGCGTACACGGTCTTCGGGATCAGCTTTCCTTGCAAGACGCATTGCGATACAGCAGCAAGGGCAGCAGAAACATATCTCAAGAAATTTATCCATTTTATCGTTACGGAATCCCCAAAGCATCTGCTCGACCTCTATCCATACAGCCTGACCCATAAGGCCATTAGCCGCGGCTTCATCTACTCTGGCACAGGCTTCCTCGTATGTAAATTGTCTGCCAAGCTTATGCTTTACAACAGTCCTTCCACCATCACCGAGGAAAAGACAGCCTATATTGCTTGGATAATCCTCACAATGTGTTGCATCACGGCAAAGGCAGCTATCCATTCCTGCTATGTAAGAAGCGTGCTTTAAAGACTCTTTGATAATATCCATTGGTATAACAGTCTTCTGGCTTTTGTCTGTTATATCTATATTTAACGGTAAAACTATCGTGGAAGTATGAGATTCCATAACAGGGGCGATCATAATACCCCTTTTGAATATTTTTGCTTTAAGCCCGCCTTTTGTCATCCACTCAGAATACTTTATAAAGAAGTGATAAAGCTTAAGCGCCAAAGGCCAAAGGCTTTTTCTCATATAAATAAAATGGTCCAGTATGAAATTGTAAATGCCAAGCCCGTTTGGTCTGTTTTTATATGGAGGGAACCCGACTTCTTTTCTATCCAGTCTTTCTTTATCCAGATATAAAACATTGCCTTCTATATCGATATTGCTGGCTTGTTTTTTTATTGAGTTTTTGTTTTCTTCTTCCATAGCGTTTATCCTTTGTGTTTATCCCTGCAAGTATGCTCAATACCCTATATCCTTTATCTGAAGCGAGCGACCGTCAACCATAACGATCCTTAATTCGGACTCATTCATAAGTCCTATCTGGTCTATAGCGACCGGATACAGTTTTTCAAGAAACATAGGTACGAACGAAGAGTCCCGTCCTACCTCTATGGTAACAAATTTGATCTTTTTTATTTTATTTTCTTTAGCGATACGTACAACTGTACGAACTATCTGATTTAATACACCCAGCTCATGCATTTTTGTTCTCTTTTCACATCTGCTTGTTTTTAATACTATGTCTTATTATTTTATCATTGCGAACCTGTATTGTCATTAAAAATATAAATATTTGTTTTGTGTTGATAAATTGTGTATGTTATAATAATAAAAATGCATTGTATTTAGCAGGACAACAAGCAGTGTTTGCTTAAACTTAAAAAGATAATTGACAAAATACAAATTAAAAAAGTGAGACGTTATATGACAGAACAGATATTTGACAGTACTACAGATAACATGATAGAAATACGCGAGGTAACAACAAAGGATGAACTCCGCCGTTTTGTGGATTATCCCAACGTTTTATACAGAGACGTTGAACAGTATGTTCCTGCTTTTTTTGATGATGATGTGGATGACTGGGATAAGACTAAAAACCCTGCCTTTGAATATTGTGAGGGCAAGTGCTTTTTAGCCTACAGAAACGGTGAGATAGTAGGCCGTATAGGTGCCATATTAAGCCATAAGGCTAATAAAACATGGGGAACAAAACGTATGCGTTTCTCCCAGGTGGACTTTATAGATGACAGGGCAGTATCAAAGGCGCTTTTTGATGCTGTTGAGGCTTGGGCCCTTGAAAAAGGCTGTGACCAGGTACATGGTCCTCTTGGATTCTGCGATCTTGACAGAGAAGGTATGCTTGTTGAGGGTTTTGACCGTACCAGTATGTTTATTACATATTACAATCATCCTTATTATAAAGAGCATCTTGAATCCCTCGGCTATGATAAGGATACAGACTGGGTCGAAAATCTTATAGACCTTTCGGATGTTGACCCCAGAACTACAGAGCTTCTCAGCAAGCTCGGTGAAAGGGCGTTAAAAAAGGCAAACTGCCATAAGGCACATATTACAAGCTGGAGACAGGTATCTTCAGAACACATTGAAAAGGTTTTCGGCCTTGTAAACAAGGCTTATGCACCGCTTTATGGCGTGGTCGAGCTTAACGAAAACCAGATCAAAAAGTACAGCAAAAAATTTGTACCTATGATAAATCCTAACCTTTTCTGTATGGTAATGAACGAAGAGGAGGAGCTTGTTGCTTTTGGTATATGTGTTCCGTCTTTGGCAAAGGCTCTTAAAAAAAGCCGCGGAAGGATGTTTCCGTTTGGCTGGATAGGTATGCTTAAAGCGTTAAGGAAAAATGACACAGTTGATCTTCTGCTTATCGCTGTAGAACCGGAGCTTCAGAAAAAAGGCCTTAATGCCGTAGTTATGGACCATCTGCTTAGCGGATGCATCAAAATGGGCTTAACAAATGTTGAAACCGGACCTACCCTTGAAACAAACACAAAGGTGCAGAGCCAGTGGAGATTTTTTAAACACGAACAGCATAAACGCAGACGCTGTTTTATAAAAAATATAAAATAAGTTTCAGGCGGCACTTATGCCGCCTTTTTTAAAAGGGAAGTGGTTTTATGGAAAAACGCTTTATACGTAACCTTGGAGCGATTACCGAGGACGAGTGCGATATATTAAAAAATAAAAAGGTGTTTGTTGCCGGCTGCGGTGGCCTTGGAGGATATATTGCGGAATATCTTACCCGTATAGGAGTGGGTGAGATGGTTGCATGTGACGGGGACTGCTTTGATGAAACAAACTTTAACCGTCAGCTTTTAAGCTATGAGGATAATATAGGGAAAAATAAAGCTTTGGAGGCTCAAAGGCGTGCTAAAGCTATCGTTCCGGATATAAGCTTTAGCTCCATAACTGAGTTTTTAACAGAAGAAAATGCTGAAAAGCTCATTTCGGGCTGTGATGTTGTTATGGACGCTCTTGACAGTGTAAAGGCAAGAAAGATCCTTGCTTCTGCCTGTGTAAAAGAGGGTATACCTCTTATACACGGTGCTATAGAAGGCTGGTTTGCACAGGTGGCAGTTGTTATGCCGGACAGCACTATTTTAGATAAGCTATATCCTGATGATAAAGAAAATAAAAATAAGTCAAGTCTTTCCTTTACACCTGCATTATGTGCATCTATTCAGTGTGCAGAGGCTGTTAAACTGCTTCTTGGCAAGGAGTCAAGCCTTAAAAATAAGGTGCTTTTTGCAGACCTTTTAACAAACGAATACAGAACATTTGAATTATAAAAAATAGGACCTTTGATCATTCAAAGGTCCATAATTATTTTATACCATTTTTATTGCATCCATAGGACATACCTCAAAGCAGAGAGCACAGCCTACGCATTTATCGGGTTTTGAAAGCTCAGCATAGGTATGTATATCTCCTCTGTAACGGGGCTTTGTAATGCTTATGCAGTCAAATCCACATTCTACTATACAAAGGGAGCATCCGTAGCATTTGGCCTGACTTATGACAGGTTTTTTCCAATCTTTTTTATCTACGGGCTTTGCAACTCTTCCGTATTTATCAAGTATTGCACCGGGCTTGCAGACCTTTCCGCAAACACCGCAGTTAACACAAAGCTCTTTGTCTATGGTATGCATTTCCTTTAAGGCCCCGCTTATGGCACCTACGGGACAATTTTTTGCACACATAGTACAGCCTATACATTTATCAGTTATCGTATATGACATAAATTAACCTCCGCCTGCAGGGGAGAGGAATATTACCTCGTCACCATTTTTTATTTTAGCCCTGCAATTTGATTGTTTTCCGTTTATCATTATAACGCAGTTTTTAAGTTCTTTGACCGTAACGCCTGATGCCGGGTCAGCATTTTCTGCAATTATATGCAGACTGTCAAGGAGACGACCCTCAGGTAACTCGATCTCTTTTATTTTAGTTTTAAGGCGCATAACACCGAAAAGCTTAGCTGTTGCCACGGTTATTTTTTCTCCTCGATCTTAAGTTTTTTAAGCGTTCTGGAAGAAGGAGTTCCGTCCTTTGTCCATCCTCGTGCGTTATAATAAACCTTTTTCATTCTTTCAAGAGGTACTCTTGATTTGGGGTCAGAAGGATCCTGAAGCTCGTCCGTAAGACGTTTGGGTAATGTATCGTCCTTAGCACTTACTCCGAATTTAACGTCAAGAGCTCTTTCAAGGTTATATCCTCTTTCACCGCATTTTGCATATTTTGCTACGCTCATCTTCATGCCTGTTACAAGCTCAAGGCCTTTCGTGTTAGGCATAAGAGGAAGATTTATTGAAGCTATCTCCGGGAATTTGTTCATAACTCGCATAGCCGCTCCTGTAAAGGGAAGCACCTTGTTGACTGCCTTGCTGTAAAAAGCGTTAGGGTGTGTAAGCAGTATTGAGGCAGAACAGGGT
>SVDG01000075.1 GCA_015057875.1 Lachnospiraceae bacterium
ATCATAAAATCCTTCAGGGAAATAGAAGTACCCTTCATCTTCTGCCATGACCTGCATCTGGCTGTCTATTGTTCCGTAATTTACATCGTTATACATACTTATAACGCAGCCATTACCAAAGTCAACAAATATCCCACAAAGTCCTTCCAGATATTCATCTTCAGGTATTTGTCTGTAATCATTTGCATTTGATGCAGATTTGACTATTTTTTTAACTTCTTTTTTTTCTGTTATTATGATAGGTTCATCAATATTCCTGCCATAATAACCATCTGAATAGATACTTACAGTATTTATGTCATCCCAGCTTACCCATCCATCGTTTATATATGCTATAGCCCTTTTAACATTATCGTTTGTAGTTGTGCGGATTACCGCAACAACTGAAAGGACAAATACCAAGAAAATAAACAATGTAGACGTATTTCTTTTCTTTGCCATATACACACCTGCTTTCAAGAATAAAGGGACGAAACTCGTCCCTTATATTATATCAGATATAGAAAAGTATGTCAGCATATGTAGGGAAAGGCCACATATCCTTATCAACAAGAAGCTCAAGCTCATCAGCGGGTTTTCTTAACTCGCTCATAATAGCAAATACCGTCTTGTTATAATATTTTGCTCTTTCCACCATATCGTCCATATATTTAGCTTTATCAACAGCGGCTTCAAGCTCATTTATCTTGCTGTCCATAGCTTTAAGGTTAAAGGTGATCTTTTCAAGAAGCTCTCTCTGAACAGATGAATCAATACCTATATCCTCCAAGGATTTAATGGAAGCGGCAACCTTGCCTGCATATTTCATAACAGCAGGTTTGATCTGCTTTTTAGCCATATCAAGCATTGTCCTTGCCTCAATATTTATAACCTTGCCGTATTTTTCGTATTTTACCTCAGCCCTTGCAAGACATTCATCCCTTGTAAGAACTCCGAATTTTTCAAATAAGGCGATGTTCTCATCTTTAAGGTATGCTTCAGTTGCATCTACCATGTTTGCTATGTTGGGAAGGCCTCTCTCCTCTGCCTCTTTGACCCATTCATCAGAATAACCATTACCGCTGAAAATTACTTTTTTATGCTCTTTAACGGCCTTTGTAAGAAGTTTATCAAGGGCTTCCTCAAAGTTTTCGGTATTTTCAAGCTGAGTAGCATATTCTTCAAGAACTTCAGCTACAGCAGTATTAAGAACAAAGTTAGGCGCACCAATGGATGCTGAAGAAGGTACCATACGGAACTCAAACTTATTACCTGTGAATGCAAATGGAGAAGTTCTGTTTCTGTCTGCGGTATCCTTTTTGAAAATAGGGAGAGTTGAAACACCTATTGCCATATTTACATTTTCAGAACTAGTAATCGTCTGACCGTTTTCAATATCATTAAGTATGTATTCAAGCTGCTCTCCAAGGTATATTGAAATAATAGCAGGAGGGGCTTCGTTTGCTCCAAGACGATGGTCATTTCCGGGGTTAGCGGCAGAAAGTCTGAGGAGATCCGCATGTCTGTCAACGGCCTCTATTACTGCAACAAGGAAAAGAAGGAACTCCTTATTTTCGTGAGGTTTCTTTCCTGGATCAAGAAGATTTCTTCCTGAATTTGTCGATAAAGACCAATTATTATGCTTACCTGAACCGTTTACACCTGCAAAGGGTTTTTCGTGAAGAAGACAGGCAAAATTATGATGTGCGGCGATCTTTTTCATCTCTTCCATAATAAGCTGATTATGGTCTGTTGCTATATTTGTATTATCAAAAATTGGTGCAAGCTCATGCTGTGCCGGAGCTGCCTCGTTGTGCTGTGTTTTTGCGGATATTCCAAGCTTCCACAGTTCTATATTAAGCTCGTGCATAAAAGCGGCAACTCTGTCCCTTAAGGTGCCAAAATACTGGTCATCAAGCTCCTGACCTTTGGGAGGTGCTGCACCAAAAAGAGTACGACCAGTAAAAATAAGATCTTCTCTTTTTTTGTAATCCTTGGCATCTATAAGGAAGTATTCCTGCTCAGCTCCTACGCAGGTAGTTACTTTAGTAGTTTCAGTATCATCAAATAATTTTAATATCCTTAAGGCCTGCTTGTTTATGGCTTCCATAGACCTTAAGACAGGTGTCTTTTTATCAAGGGCCTCACCTGTATATGAACAGAATACTGTAGGTATGCAAAGAGTTATACCCCCTGCATCTTCCTTTAGGAAAGCAGGAGATGTACAATCCCATGCTGTATAGCCTCTTGCTTCAAAGGTTGCTCTTAATCCGCCTGAAGGGAAAGAAGAAGCATCAGGCTCTCCTTTAATAAGCTCTTTGCCTTTGAATTCCATTATTACCTTTCCGTTACCAAGAGGAGATATGAATGAATCATGTTTTTCTGCAGTTATGCCTGTAAGGGGCTGGAACCAGTGAGTATAGTGTGTGGCACCCTTCTCGATTGCCCAATCCTTCATAGCTGTTGCTACGGCTTCGGCAACACTAGAGTTAAGTACTTCACCGTTTTCGATAGTTTTTTTCAATTCCTCGTAAATTTTTTTAGGTAAACGCTCGCGCATCACAGAGTCATTGAAAACATTGCTTCCGTAAATTTCAGTTACGTTTATGCTCTTATTCATTATATCTCTGTCCTCCTTAAATAGGCCGTATATGAAAAAGCGTTCTCAATATGAGAACGCAAAAGTCCATCATAGATCATCATTTCTAATCCTTTAATTATATGGATACCACTTTTTTTATACGTTTGCAAGAGTTTTTGCTTTTTTCGTATTATTGTATATTTTTATCTGACTTTTCAATGCTTTGTTGACATTCTGGCTAATAAAAAAGGCCTGTATCAGGCCTCTTTTAAACAACAATTTCTTGATTTTTCTTTTCTTCAATGGCCTTTTGAAGTACCATATCCTTAACCTTCATAAGCCTTATCGTGCTTGCCCTTTCGTTTTCCTCAAGTTTCATAACGATATATTTTATAGTTTCCTGATAGTTTGGTATCATTACATTTTCAAGAGCATTTACTCTTCTTCTTGTCCGCTCTATCTCCTGTGCAAGAAGCTGGGCTGTTTTTTCGCTTTCAGCAAGCCTTAACATAGGTTCCATTGCATCGGAAAAAGCGATCATAGCTTCGTCAAGCTCAGCAGGTGTTGAAGCAAAGCCGTATGGGAAAATATCTCCACTTCCGTTTTCTATGTTAAATTTAAAAACGGGCACATCAACACTCATTATGTTCTTTTCGCTGACTTCAAGCTCAACTTTTCTGTTTGGTATCATAAGTGCTTCATTCATCGCTTCATCGCTCATAAGAGCCTTTGCAATAACGAAACTTTTATAGGCATTAGTAAGGGCCTCTTCTGCCGTTAGCCTTAAGTTCTTGTTTTCCCTTACAATTTCAAGAAACTGCTTCATAAGCTCATCAAGCTTATCCTTAAGGAGCTTATGGCCTCTCGTGGCTGTTTTAAGCTGTTTTTTTAGTCGGGTCATTTCCATACGGGTAGGATTGACATTAAGCCTTGCCATAATATCACTCCTTTGCCATATATTTATCGAGATACTCGTCCCTTATACGTTTAAGCTCAGCACGCGGCAGCATTTTAAGAAGCTCCCAGCCTGTTTCAAGGGTTTCTTCAATAGTTCTGTCTGTTCGGAAACCTTGAGAAACATATTTCTTTTCAAATTCATCCGCAAATTTTGCATATATAAGGTCTATATCAGAAAGAGCGGATTCACCAAGTATTGCCATAAGCTCTTTACAATCTTTGCCCCTTGAGTAGGCAGCAAAAAGCTGATTCATTGTATCTGAATGGTCTTCCCTTGTTTTACCTTTACCTATACCCTTATCCTTAAGCCTTGAAAGCGAAGGAAGAACATCAACAGGAGGTTCGACACCTTTTTTATAAAGGTCACGGCTAAGTATGATCTGTCCTTCTGTGATATATCCTGTAAGGTCGGGAATGGGATGGGTTTTATCATCCTCAGGCATTGTAAGGATAGGTATCATTGTGATAGAGCCTTCATTTCCTCTGATTCTTCCCGCCCTTTCATACATTGTTGCAAGGTCTGTATAAAGATAACCGGGGTATCCTCGGCGACCTGGAACTTCTTTTTTAGCTGCTGAAATCTCTCTTAAAGCCTCTGCGTAGTTTGTTATATCTGTAATAATAACAAGCACGTGCATACCCTGTTCAAATGCAAGATATTCTGCCGCAGTAAGTGCCATACGAGGTGTGCATATCCTTTCTACAGCCGGGTCGTTTGCAAGGTTTACGAAAACAACAGAACGGTCGATAGCACCTGTTTTTTTGAAATCACTTATGAAGAAGTCCGCATCCTCAAATGTTATACCTACAGCCGCAAAAACAACTGCGAACTTTGAATCTGTACCTCTTACCTTTGCTTGTCTTGCTATCTGCACAGCGAGATTGGCGTGAGGAAGACCTGATGCAGAGAATATAGGAAGCTTCTGACCTCTTACAAGGGTGTTAAGCCCGTCAATGGCAGATACTCCGGTCTGTATAAATTCGGAAGGATATTGCCTTGCCGCGGGGTTAATAGGCGCACCGTTTATATCAAGACGCTTTTCAGGTATAATTTCCGGTCCACCGTCAATAGGTTTACCCATACCATTAAATACTCTTCCAAGGATATCGGGTGAAACGCCGAAATCAAGACTTTTACCCAAAAATCTTACTTTACTTTCCGCAAGGTTAATGCCCGATGCACTCTCAAAAAGCTGAACAAGTGCTTTATCCTCATTTACCTCAAGCACCTTACATCTTCTTATTTCACCATTAGAAAGCTCGATTTCACCAAGCTCATCAAATGTTACACCATCAACACCCGTGATCAGCATAAGGGGGCCGGCTACTTCCTGAATCGATCTGTATTCTTTTATCATACTTCTTCCGCCTCCCTCCTTATAAGTTCTGCTATTTCGGATTTGATATCTTTTTCTATTTCATCAAAATTGTCATCTACTTCGTTCTCCGGGAAATATCTTGCTCTGCCTATGCGTTCAATAACAGGCAGTTTTGTTATTTTTAATATGGATATTCCTGATTTAACAGCATTAAGTGCCTCATTATAAAAATCAAGGATAAGCTTAAGCATCCTGTACTGCTTGTGTAAGGAGGCATAGGTATCAACATCGTGGAAGGAGTTCTGGTGTAGGAAGTCCTCACGTATCGATCGTGCTGTTTCGAGGATAAGCCTGTCGCTATGGGAAAGCGAATCCACACCTACAAGCTGGACGATTTCCTGAAGGTTAGCTTCTATCTGTAAAAGACGCATAGCCTCCGCTCTTTGCCTTGCAAAACCTTCGTTTACGTTTTTCTTTGTCCACTCATCGACCTTGTCCTGATAAAGAGAATAGCTTGTAAGCCAGTTAATGGCGGGGAAATGACGTTTATAAGCTAAGGCTGAATCAAGACCCCAGAATACTTTTACAATACGTAATGTAGCCTGTGAAACTGGCTCTGATGTATCTCCTCCGGGTGGAGAAACAGCACCTATAGCCGTAAGTGTACCTATTCTGTTATCATCACCAAGGCATACAACTCTTCCCGCTCTTTCATAGAACTGTGCAAGGCGACTTCCCAGATAAGCAGGATAGCCTTCCTCTCCCGGCATCTCTTCAAGTCGTCCGCTCATTTCACGGAGCGCTTCTGCCCAGCGGGATGTTGAGTCAGCCATAAGCGCAACACTATAGCCCATATCGCGGAAATATTCCGCAATAGTTATACCTGTGTAAATAGAAGCTTCTCTGGCCGCAACGGGCATATCTGATGTGTTTGCTATAAGTACAGTTCTTTGCATAAGTGACTGACCTGTTCTAGGGTCTTTCAGCTCAGGAAATTCATTAAGAACGTCTGTCATCTCATTTCCACGCTCACCACATCCAATATAAACAACTATATCCGCATCTGCCCACTTTGCAAGCTGATGCTGTGTTACTGTTTTTCCGCTTCCGAAGGGTCCTGGTATAGCCGCAACACCACCTTTAGTAATTGGGAAAAAGGTATCTATAACCCTTTGACCCGTTATAAGAAGAGAATCCGGTGTCATTTTGGTTTTATATGGACGTTCTTTTCTTACAGGCCATTTCTGCATCATAGTAACCTCAATATCGTTACCTTTGCTATCAGTTATGATACAAACAGTATCTGTAACTGTAAATTCACCTGCATCTATGGATTTTATGGTGCCTTCAACACCGAAAGGAACCATTATCCTGCATTCAACAACAGGTGTTTCCTGAACTACACCGATTATTTCACCCTGTAAAACCTTGTCGCCTGCTTGTCTAATGGGAACAAAGCTCCATTTTATCTCACGGTCAAGAGAAGGTACATCAACCCCCTTTTTAATATTGCTTCCAGAAACTGCATAAAGCTTTTCAAGAGGTCTCTGTATTCCGTCATAAATAGTTGAAATTAGACCAGGACCAAGCTCAACACTAAGAGGCATACCTGTTGAAACGACCTCTCCGCCTGGGCCAAGGCCTGATGTATCCTCATAAACCTGTATAGACGCCCTATCCCCATGCATTTCTATTATTTCGCCGATAAGGTGTTTTTCTGCAACCTTAACAACGTCAAACATATTGGAATTTCTCATTCCTTCCGCAATAACAAGGGGACCTGACACCTTAACGATCGTACCTGTTTTCATTTTTTATCACCACTCATTCAAGGTTAGTTAGTTTTCGTTAAATAATATATCTGCGCCGATAGCTCTTTTGGCAGAATCTCTGATCTCTTTCATTCCTATGCCAAGATTTCCATCTATACCGGGTATAACGATTATTGCAGGTAAAGGATCATCCTTATATCTTGCAATCAGATCCTCTGCCACGAGAGAGGCTTTTTCAGTTATATATATTATCGAATATCCATTATCGGCTAATGCCTTTAAAGTTTTTTTAATAGTATCAGCATCTTCTGCTATAAATACATCAATACCAAGTGAAAGAAAGCCTGTAACGCTCTGTGTATCTCCTATAATACCTATTTTAGACATAAGACTCTCTCACCCTTTCTTTTATTTTTTGTGGATCTATACCGCTTAATTTGCAGGAAAGTATCATTTTTAAAGTCTTAGCCTCATTTTCTTTGGCAAGAAGATATCCTATAATAGGCTCTGCGGTAAGAGTTTTATATTTAGCATCCTTTACATAACTCATAATATAATCATCACATAACTTTTCAAAAGCACCAACAGGTATATTTTCGCTTAAGCTTCTGTATTCCGTATCTTTAATTGCTTCTAAGCCCGAAGAAGATGCTAATGCTGATATAAAAAATTTATTATCAAGCTTGCCGCCTTCAATAAAAGCGTATTCCATAACAGCTTCATCAAGTCCAAAGGAAATTATTCTGTAATAAG
>SVDG01000076.1 GCA_015057875.1 Lachnospiraceae bacterium
AGAATGGGACACAAAAAGACGTGCGGTCAGTGTAAATAACGAGGCAGCTTTAGCGAGTGCTGTACATGTATCTGAAGTTATAGATGGAAACTACAAAGAGTATCCCCTTTTCGGTAGCCATAATAAACCGAACGGTACTTATACAGGTGACGGGAGCAGTACAAAACGTGAAATTTCTATAGGCGGCCTTGGAGCCTATGGCCTTTTACACATTACTTGCGGAGCTCATAATAGTGAAGCGATCGTTGGTGCGTGGGGTGGTATCGCTTGGAGTGGAACAACTGTCGTTGCCTTACCGTCTGGGCAAATTAAGTTTTATACTGGGAAGCTGACTATTCAGACCACTTCACAATATTTTAACACCAGCGGAAAATCATATGTTTATAACCGTTTATAAGGGGGCGAAAAGATGAGCAATGAAACTATTAAAAGAAAAGATCCTTTATGCGTGATCTCTCTTATGACTTTTGGCGAGTATGCTGTACACGATATACAGACAAATTCAAGTTGGAGGGATAACCCTTACGGTGACAGCTACGCAGTAGTGCCGGACGATATGGTAGAGGACATAATGGAAACACATGGCTTTTGTGACATTGTTTTAAATGAGGACGGCACAGAGGTGGTTTCGTTTACAGCAAGGGAAATACCCGATATTCCAGAGCCTGAGCCCAAGCATGAGAATGTATGGGACGAGCTGGATTACGCATATCAGGAAGGAGTTGACAGTGTATGACAAGTAAAGAAAGAGTTTTACGCAGGGAGCGTGACAGAGGACGCATAGCTGCGCAGGAAGTGCAGGAAAAGTCAACCAATATGACAGGAACAGAGCTTAATGCTGTTGATGATAGGATACCGAGGTTTAAAGAAGCTGTTAAAAAGATGAACATGCTTGAAAGACCTGTTGGCTTTGTTTGTAAATCAACAGCAGGCAGAGTAGTCAGGCTCTTGCAGCCTTATGACAGTACTGTTTATACAGGAGAGCCTGAGGAACTTCAGGCACAGTTTGGCTTTGTGTGGAGCAATGACCCTGCGAAGGCAAGGCCTTTTATTGCTCTTTCAACAAGTCCTTATATGACAGGGGATTGTTGTGAGCAAAACGAGGAAGTGTTCAGGTCAAAGATAGATAATAATGTGCACGCTCCGTCAGTTTATCCTGATGGATGGGAGAAGGCAGAAGCGTAAGGCTTATCATATCGGGGAAAGGAGGAGAAATAGTGAATAAAGAGATGTTTATAACGGCGGCAGGGGGGATAGGCGGAGCTTTATCGTATCTTCTGGGTGGCTTTGATACTGCCCTTCAGACGCTGCTTATTTTTATGGCGGCGGATTACTTGACCGGCATAGTGGTAGCAGGTGTTTTCCATAAAAGCGGAAAAACTGCTTCGGGATGTCTTGAAAGCCGTGCAGGCTTCAAAGGTATATGCCGCAAGGGGCTGATGCTCCTTGTGGTGATGGTGGCTGTAAGGCTGGATATGCTTATGGGTACCGCTTTTTTAAGAGATGCGGCTATGGTGGCCTTTATATGTAACGAAGCCCTCAGCATAATAGAAAACGGTGGGCTTATGGGTATACCCATACCGGAAAAGATAACCGATGCCATAGAGATACTTGGCAAAAAGGGTGATGGCGATGAATAGAGTATGTGTAGATGCGGGGCACGGCGGAAAGGACAGCGGAGCTGTAAACGGCACTATATATGAAAAGGATATAGCTCTTGATATAGCCTTAAGATTTGGTGGCCTTTTAAAAGGCAGAGGCTATGAGGTCATGTTTACAAGAAGGGACGATACATTCGTTTCTCTTGACGACAGGGTAAGTATCGCAAACGGAAGTGATGCTGATATTTTTATATCCATACATACAAATTCAGCGTTAAACAAGGAGGCAAACGGCACAGAGACCCTTGCTTTTGATAAAGATGAAAGGCTTGGGGTTGTTTTACATAAATATATGATAAAAGACCTTGGCCTGAAGGACAGAGGTGTTAAGCAGAGAAAAGACCTTGCCGTTTTAAACGGTACAAAAATGCCGGCTGTGCTTGTTGAAACGGCTTTTTTAAGTAATGAAAGCGAAAAAAGCCTTCTTATGGAGGCAGCAAAAAGAGAAATGATAGCAGAGGCACTGCTTAAAGGCGTTGAAGAGTATTTCACGGGGTCGGAAAAAAGCCTTGAGGATATGAAAAAAGATGTGCGTGAAAGATTTGGCTTTGATGATAACACCATGCTTTATCTGGAGATGTACCGGTATGGTGATGAGCTTATAAAGAGGCTTTCGGAAAAGTAGATAATGGGGTATAATCTCATTATCGAGGTGATAGATATGGTAAGAGAGATAGTTCACGATCCGCTTTTTCTGGCGCAGAAAAGTATACCCGCAACAAAGGAGGACGTATCGGTCGCAAGGGATATGCTGGATACCCTTAAGGCCAACAGAGAGGCTTGTGTTGGTATGGCGGCCAATATGATAGGCGTTAAAAAGAACATAATAGTTTTTGATAATAACGGTACATATATGGTCATGTTCAATCCTGAAATAATCCAGACGGCAGGAGAGTATGAGATAGAAGAAAGCTGTTTATCTCTGCTTGGCGGGCCCAGGATGACAAAGAGGTTCTATTCCATACGCGTAAGGTGGGAGGATATGGCTTTCCGTAAGCAGGAGAGGATATTTTCAGGCTTTACGGCACAGATAATACAGCATGAGGTGGATCATCTTAATGGGGTGCTGATATAAAATAAAAAAATATGGCTGTGTGTGGCTTTTGCCATGCACAGCCTTTTTTTATTGGGTTTTGTAACGGTATATTACAATGTAACACGCCGTTACAGGCTTTTAAACGGATAAAAAATACGAAATGTGTAACGATTTATTCCATTTTGATATCGTCCTTTTTTCAAAAACCTTGATTTTTCAGGTTTTTTTATTTGGCACAGGTCTTGCTACATATGTTAGAGAAAAGAAAAACGCAGTTTTTCAATAAAGTTTAGGTCCACCCTTTTCAAAGGGTGGTGGGGTACGGGGTAAAACCCCGTAAAAGAAAAAGGAGGAATTTAAAATGAAAGTAATGGTTATTGGTGCAGGACAGATGGGAAGCGGTATAGCACAGGTCTGTGCACAGGCGGGTTATGAAACATATCTTAACGACATAGCCCCCGAGTTTATTGAAAAAGGTATGAAAGGAATAGAAAAAAACCTTGATAAGCTTGTTCAGAAGGGCAAGATGACAGAGGAGAGAAAGGCTGAGATACTGGCATGCCTTAAAGCGGGCGAAAGCCTTGAGGCTGCGGCAGACTGTGACCTTGTTATAGAGGCGGCAGTTGAAAATATGAAAATAAAACAGGATATATTTGCACGCCTTGACTCTATCTGTAAGGAAAGCACGATACTTGCAACAAACACATCTTCTTTACCCATAACAGAAATTGCTGCGGCAACAAAAAGACCTGAAAAGGTCATAGGTATGCACTTTATGCAGCCTGTGCCTGTTATGACACTTGTTGAGATAATAAGAGGTATTGCAACAAGCGATGAAACCTATAAATTCATTGAGGACGCAACAAAGGAAATAGGGAAATTCCCTGTTGAAGTAAGGGACGTTCCCGGCTTTATTTCCAACCGAGTTTTACAGATAATGATAAACGAGGCCATCTACTGCGTATATGAGGGTGTAGCGACTCCTGAGGGCATTGACGAGGTAATGAAGCGTGGAATGAACCACCCTATGGGCCCTCTTGCGCTTGCAGACTTTATAGGTCTTGATACTGTGCTTGCCATTATGCAGACCATGCACGAGGGCTATGCAGACAGCAAATATCGTCCCTGTCCTCTTTTAAGACAGTATGTTAAAGCCGGCTGGCTTGGCAGAAAAAGTGGAAAAGGTTTTTACACATATAATTGATGTTAAGGCTCACCCTGCGGTATAATTTAGCTATAAACTCAGGGTGAGGAGTGAGGAGCTTTGATAATGAAATCAACAGGATTCCCTAAAATAACAACAGATAAACGGCTCAATGAAGAGGATTTTAAAATATTCGGCGATGTTTTTCTGCAGCTTCCCTTGCCGATGGTAGTTGTTGGCACGGACGAGAAAATAGCCTTTATCAACCACGCATACGCAATGTATCTTAAAGAGGAGCAGAAAAATATGGTGGGCAGGCCTATTACGGATTTTGTGCCCAACAGCCGCGTTCCCTTTGTGCTTAAAAGCAAGCAGGCGGAGATATTTAACTACCACCGCTATGTGGGAGGTACCCTTGACGGAGAGGAAACTATCGTTCACCTTATACCTATAATGGATGGCAAAAACAACATTACGGGCTGTTTCGGTATGCTCCTTTTCCAGAATATTGATGACCTTATGGAGCTGACCATTAAAAACAAGACCTTGAGGGACGAGCTTGAGTTCTATAAAAAAGAGCTTAAATATCTGCAGAACACAAAATATACCCTTGATAATATCCTCGGCAACAGCATAGCCGTTAAGGGGATGAAGGAGGAGATAATACGCTTTGCTCCCGGTAACAGCACGATACTTATCCATGGCGAAAGCGGCTCAGGCAAGGAGCTTGTTGCCCATTCGATACACAACGCCAGCAAGCGCAGTATGTATCCCTTCCTTCGCTTAAACTGTGCCGCCATACCCGAAAATCTTTTTGAAAGCGAGTTTTTCGGCTACGAGGCCGGCGCCTTCAGGGGCGGCAAAGGGCGGCAAAAAGGGTAAGTTTGAGATGGCAAACCACGGTACACTTTTCCTTGACGAGATAGGCGAGCTTCCGCTTTTTATGCAGGCAAAGCTTTTGCGTGTGCTTCAGGAAAAGGAGTTTACGCGTGTTGGTGGGGACAAGGAGATAAGCGTAGATGTAAGGATAATTGCGGCAACTAATCGCTCCCTTGAGGATATGGTGAAAGAGGGCAAATTCCGTGAGGATCTTTATTTCAGGCTCAATATTTTAAACATCGATGTTCCGCCTCTCAGGGAAAGAACGGAGGACTTAAACCAGCTTGTACCCCACGCCCTTGAAAAGCTTTATAAGGAAAACGGCGTGCTTAAGGTGATAGATCAGCAGGCTCTTGAGATGCTTAAAAAGTATTCATGGAAGGGCAACATAAGAGAGCTTAATAACGTGATAGAAAAAATGTATTTTACAGCCGATAAAACTACCATAGACATAAGCCACATCCCGCCCAACATAATGAGTGATGTGGTATCGGGCCAGATGGATATTTCTTCCGCTGAGGGCCTTGATACTATGGTCACTGAGCTTGAAAACAGGACAGTTGAGATGGTTATGAGGCAGACGGGAGAAAATATTTCAAAAACTGCGGAGATTCTTAATATTTCAAGACCAAGACTTTACAGGATACTTAAGAGAATGCAATAAAATGTGTAATGCGCTGTTACAGGTGAAACGCCACGTTACAGCGAAAATTGAATATCATTTGAAAAAGTGTAACGGTTCGTTCCGTTTTCATTTATCCACCTTTGTAAAAACCCCGATTTTTCGGGGTTTTTTTGTTTTGGCACGGGTTTTGCTGTATATAAGGGTGAAGAAAAGAAAAACGCAGTTTTTCAATAAAGTTTAGGTCCACCCTTTTTAAAGGGTGGCGGGGGTATTGGGGACAGCGTCCCCAAGGTATTAAAAAGGAGGAAAATAAAAATGAGAGAAATAGTTATTGTAAGTGCGGCAAGGACACCCTACGGCAAATTAGGCGGTGCATTAAAGGGCTTTCAGGCAACAGATCTTGGTGGTTTTGCCATCAAAGAGGCTTTAAAAAGAGCAGGCATCGAAGGCAAGGACGTTGATGAGGTCATCATGGGTATGGTAGTACCTGCAGGTGCAGGTCAGGTGCCCGCAAGACAGGCATCTATCAAGGGCGGCGTTCCCCATTCAGTACCCGTTGTAACTATCAACAAGGTTTGTGGTTCAGCTCTTAAGGCAGTAACGCTTGGTGCACAGATGATAAAAGCAGGTGACTGTGATGTTGTTGTTGCAGGCGGTATGGAGTCAATGAGCAATATCCCTTATCTTTTACCTTCAAACCGCTGGGGAAGCCGTATGGGTGACAGCAAGGTCGTTGACGCTATGATAAAAGACGGCTTATGGTGCCCTGAAAACGATGTTCATATGGCGGTTATCGGCGGTGCTGTTGCGGCAGAATATAATGTAAGCCGTGAGGATCAGGATAAATGGGCCTTAAGGAGCCAGTTAAGATGGGATGCGGGTGAAAAGGCAGGCAAGTTTGAGGACGAGAGATTCCCTATCGTTGTTAAAACAAAGAAGGGCGAAACCGTGATCGACAAAGACGAGGCACCCAGACCCACGACCACCCTTGAAGACCTTAGTAAATTACCCCCTGTTTTTACAAAAGAAGGCTCTGTAACAGCGGGCAACGCACCCGGTGTAAATGACGGTGCAAGTGCTGTTGTTATCATGTCAAGAGAAAAGGCTGAGGAGCTTGGTTGTCCTATCCTTGCTACTCTTAAAGGCTACGGACAGGCATCCCTTGAGAGCAGATATATTGCAACTGTTCCCGGAAGAGCTATCGAAAACCTTATGAAAAAGCATAGCCTCACAACAGATGACTTCGACCTTATCGAGATAAATGAGGCCTTTGCGGCTGTTCCCCTTGTAAGCGGAAAAATACTTGGTCTTGACGAAAAAACAATGGACGAAAAGGTAAATGTAAACGGAAGTGCTGTTGCTGTAGGCCACCCCATCGGCTCAACAGGCGCAAGGATACTTATGACGCTTATATATGAGCTTCGAAGAAGCGGCAAGAAAAACGGTGTATGCGCTATCTGCAGCGGTATGGCCCAGGGCGATGCTGTATGGGTAAGCGTTGATTGATAGAAACTGTTTAAGATATAATTTAAAATATATTACCCCCAATAAGAAACGCCCCTATGAGGGCGTTTTTTCTTTTCAAATCCATCTAAAAGCTTTGACATAATGCTACAAAACACCTAAAATGGAAAAGATAACAAATATTAAAAAGGATGGTTCAATATGGATAACAGAATAAAAAGCAATCCCAAGGCACTTTTGCCTATACTTATGTTCCTTGTGCTTTATTTAGGGCTTGGCCTTATTTTTGAGTATGCCCTTCATATAGAGATGGGCTTTTACAACATACCTATCGTTGTTATTTTCCTTATAGCCCTGCTTACGGCCTTTCTGCAGAACAGGGCCCTTAAGTTTGATGATAAGCTTGAGATAGCGGCAAAAAGCGTTGGCAACAAGGACATTATGACTATGATACTTATTTTCCTTGCGGCAGGCGTTTTTGTTGGCGTAACAGGAAGGGACAGCGCAGAGGCTGTTGCCTACTTCCTTCTTGG
>SVDG01000077.1 GCA_015057875.1 Lachnospiraceae bacterium
GTCAAAGCTTAAGCCTTCGGCTATTATTTTGAAAAGGGTCGTTTTTCCGGCACCGTTTACGCCGATAACAGCAGCCTTTTCGTTGTCTTCAAGACCGAAAGTTATATCTCCTAATATAACGTCTGTTCCGTATGCTTTCTGAATGTTTTTGCAACCAAGTATCATATTATCAATACCTCCAATTAACTATAATAGCAGAAAAATAAAGTTAAAAAAAGGCGTAGTTGACAAAAAATCGGCAAAAATATATACTTATACTATCTAGGTACAAAGGAGTTTTATGAATGGTGGAAGAAAGAAAAATTTCAAGCGCCGTTGTTAACAGACTTCCACGCTATTACAGATATTTGGGGGAGTTGCTTGAAAGCGGTACTGACAGGATTTCATCTAAAGAGCTTAGCGAAAAGATGAATATAACAGCCTCTCAGATAAGACAGGATCTTAATAATTTCGGTGGTTTCGGCCAGCAGGGATATGGATATAATGTTGAATATCTTTATAACGAGATAAAAAAGATACTTGGAATAGATAAGCCTTACAATATAATAGTTGTTGGCGGAGGAAACATTGGCCAGGCTCTTGTTAACTATACAAATTTTGAAAAACGAGGCTTTATTATAAAGGCTGTTTTTGATATAAATCCAAGACTTATCGGTATGACTATACGTGGTGTAGAGGTAAGAGATGTTGATAAGATGGAGGAATTTATCAAAAACAACAATATTGATGTGGCTATACTTACCCTGCCTAAAGCACAGGCGGTTGAAACAGCTAACAACCTTGCTGAATGGGGCATAAAGGGTATATGGAACTTCTCGCCCGTGGACCTTGATGTGCCGAAGGGTGTAAGTGTTGAAAACGTACATCTTACAGACAGCCTGATGACATTGATATATAAAATAAACGATATAAGCACAAAATAAATTGTTAAGACGGCGCCCGAAGTAAGAGGGCGCCTTTTTTGGAGGTGTTGTAATGGAGCTTTCCTGGATAATAAGCCCCGCGGCGGGTGCGGTAATAGGTTATTTTACAAACTGGCTTGCGATCAAAATGCTTTTTAAACCGCATAATGAGGTAAGGATATGTGGGTTAAGGGTGCCCTTTACACCTGGTCTTATACCTAAGGAAAAGGCGCGCATTGCGGAGTCTTTAGGAGATACGGTTGGCAACTACCTGCTTACGGGCGAGGTGCTTGCAGAAGCTGTTGCAAAGCCTGAGATCAGCAAGGCGGTAAAAGAAGCGGCTGACAGGATAGAGCAGTTTTTAAAAACGAGCGATAAAACTATAGGTGATCTTTTTGGAGAAGGTGAAAGCAAGGAAGAGATGCTTGTTTATATAAAAAAGACGATTTCTTCTGCTGCGGCTTCAATGCTTAACAGCGAGGGCTTTTCCAAAAACATAACAGACGTTATCTTTAACCGTATAAAAGAGTTTATGGAGCTTGAGATAGCCGAGCTTGAAATTGAAAACTATAAAAATGACATTAAATACGCTTCTAGTATGCTTTTTAAAGGTATAGCTGAAAGCGAGGATGTTAAAGAGGGCATAGAAAAATGCCTCTGGGATTATCTTCTTAATATGAAGGATAATGAAATGACTATCGGAGAAAGTGTGTCACCCGAAAGCATAAGAACGCTTAAGGATTATGTGTCCGTTAAGGCTCCGGAGATCGTAAACGGCATACTTAAAGTGGTTGAGGAACCTGAAGTCGACGAGCTTTTGCGCTATAAGGTAAGAGAGGCGATAGGCAGGAACGCCGGGGTACTTGGTATGTTCATAAATACCGAGTCCATATATGATAAAGTGATTTTTGAAATAAGTGATTTCTTCAACGATCCTGAAAATGGCCCTGAAATAGACAGAGCTGTGGATATATTTGTGGATAAACTGCTTTCTTACACAATAGGTCAGGCTATGGGGCTTTTGACAGGAGAAATGCGCGAAATTACTGTAAACAGGCTTGTTGGGGCAGCTCTTGAGGCCGCGTTAACAGATGAGGCATCTGACACGGTTGTGGATAAGGTTATGAGTTATGCACAAAGGGAAGGAAACAGACCTATAAAAGAGCTTATCTATGATTTTGTGCCTGAATTTGATATAAAGGCGTATGATAAGCTTAACAGCGTAATAACTTCGTTCCTTAAAAATGATGCGGCACTCTTTATAGATACGGCGGTTGACAGCTTCCTTAAGGGAATAATGACAAGTAGCGTAAAGGACCTTGGAGGCAGGATAGGCGAAGATACCTTTGAAAGCTTAAATGCAATGATACTTGCAAGCTACGGCCCTGTTGCGGTTAAAGCGGCACCGTTTGTTGTTGAGGCTATAAATATACCTAAAATAGTCGAGGACAGAATAAATTCATTTGATATGGATTATATAGAAAAACTTATACTTAACATAGCATCAACAGAGCTTAAGGCTATAACGTGGGTTGGCGGTGTGCTTGGATTTGTTATAGGTTTTGTTCCTGTTATAACACAGATCATCGGGATTTAATAAGGAGGTAAGGATATGGATATTAAAAAGGTTTGGGCGGTTTATTTCAGCCCTACAGGCGGAACTAAAAAGTATACAGTAAACCTTGCAAAGGCTATAGCGGAGGGGCTTGGTGCTGAATTTGAGGAGTATGACTATACCTTGCCTGAAAGCAGAGAAAAGGTGCTTGGTTTTAAAGAGGATGAGCTTGTTGTTATAGGTACACCTGTTTATGCAGGGAGGGTACCTAATAAGCTTATAGGCTTTGTTCAGAACAACTTCGAGGGGAACGGAGCCTTAGGCGTGCCTGTGGCTGTATACGGCAACAGAAGCGTGGATAACGGACTTATAGAGTTGAGGATAGAGATGGAGAACAACGGCTTCCATACTATAGCAGGAGCGGCCCTTGTTTCGCAGCACGTTATGTCAGATATTATGGCTGTTGGAAGACCTGATGAAAGCGATGTTGAATACATAAAAGGGTTTGGAAAGCAGGTGGCGAAAAAGGCGGCAGCTCTTACAGAATATCCTGCACCTATAGCGGTTAAAGGCATTGAACCTGTCCCTGCATACTACACACCGCTTGACGAAAACGGACAGCCTGCAAAGTTCCTTAAGGCAAAGCCTGTTACGGATGCAGAAAAATGTACGGAGTGCGGTATATGTGCGGCTGTATGCCCTATGGGTTCTATTGATAAGGAAAATGTTTTTGAAGTGCCCGGTGTGTGCATAAAATGTCAGGCCTGTGTAAGAAAATGTCCTGAAGATGCAAAACACTTTACAGACCCTGTAATGCTCAGCCATATAAAAATGCTTGAAACCAACTATGCAAGAAGAGCGGAAAACGAAGTATTTATTTAAATAACATAAACGAAAGAAGCCGGAAACATAAAGTTTCCGGCTTCTTTTTATGAAAAAACTTGTTCTTTTGTCATCTGTAGCAGATGACAGGGAGGGTTTTAATCTTCCTTTGCTTTAAAAAGAACAACATAACCATTATCGGTAGATCTGACTACCTGTTCTATCTCTCCTCTGGGGTCCGATGTAAAGGTGAAGCTTTCATCGGCCTCAAACCCTACGCAGGTACCGCACGATGAACTTAGATCCCTGGGTACGGGCATAAGTTTCGCCTTTTCGATTTTTCCTGCATATTCCTTTTTAAAACGGATAGCACCGAAGTGAGAATAGAAAGTAGCTATGTATACCATAATGACCTCGCCTTATTTTTTAGTAATTGTAAGTTTGAAATCTTCGCCCTCTGCTGCAGAAACTACAGAATATCCGTTATGTTCTGCGAAACGTGTTACATTTTCTACTGAAGTAGGATTATCAACAAGCATTGTATACTCATTTTCTTTTGAAGCTAATGCTTTTTTAACCATGATAACGGGTTCAGGACATGAACGTCCTCTTGCATCTATCATAACATAAACCTCCTTATGCGTTTTGTTTTCTGGAATTCATCAGTGCTATTACAAGCACAACGATAAGACCGATAATAACTGCGATCTGTCCGTTAGCTGTGGGGCCTGCACCTGATGAAGCAAGACCGAAGTTGTGACAGAAAGCTGCGCCAACAATAAGACCAAGGATAGTGATAGCTGAGTCAGCATTACCTTCACCTGCAAGGATGAGCTGACGAAGAGGGCATCCGCCTAAAAGTACACAACCAAAGCCAACGAGAACCATACCTAAGCAGTTCCATAATCCGTCTGTATGAGCAACGGGCTGACCTGCAAAGCCGCCTGTGAATTTGCCGATAGCAACGTTTACAACTAAAGCTGCAACGATGATAGCAACGAAACCAGCAAGAAGTTTGAACTCTTTGAAGAGAACTGCATCACGAACGCCGCCAACCATGCAAAGACGTGTTCTCTGAGCAAGGATACCAACGATGATACCAGCTGCAAGAGAAACAGCGATAGCTGCGTGAAGAGCACCAGGGCCTGCACCTGCTTCTGAGAAGAAGATGAATGCGGGAGCTGCAACGAGAAGAACTAATAATACTACCATTACGATGGGAAGCATTGCACCCTCAAGTTTAGGAAGAGTGTATGTTCTCTTTAATGAGTAACCGCGGTTTAAGAAGTAGATACCGATAAGGATACCGATAACGAAACCAACTAAACCTAAAATAGCGTTCCAGTCGCCGCCAGCGAGACGAAGTACCATTCTGAAGGGACATCCGAGGAACATAAGACAACCGATCATAACAAAGAAACCAAGAATGAATCTTGTCATGGGTGATGAACCGCCGCGGGGAAGGAATTCCTTTTTAGCAACGGCAATGATGAATGCGCCTAATACAAGGCCGATGATTTCGGGACGGATGTACTGAACAGCTGCAGCTCTGTGAAGGCCTAAACCGCCTGAGATGTCACGGAGGAAGCATGCAATACAGAATCCCATGTTGGCAGGGTTACCAGCAAGAACAAGTAAGCTGCCGATTGCGCCGATGATGAGACCGGCAATGATGATCATTGTTTTTTCTTTCTTTAAATCCATTAAAGACACTCCTTTCTGATAATGACATTATACCAAATGTATTTTTGTAAGTATAATTGCATTATTTGAAGATTTGTGTATAATTATAGATATAAACTATAGTTATCGGCAAATAAGGTCGAATTATGTTATATCAAAGGGACTTTATTGCATATTGTGACATTGGAGGAAGGAAAATGGGAATTTATCTGGATAATGCAAGTACAACTTTTCCCAAGCCGGATCGTGTTCCGGAGGCAGTTTATAATTTTATGAAACAGCTTGGGTCTAATATAAACAGAGGAACCTATTCTTCGGCTTATGATACAGAAGATAAAGTTTTTGAAACGAGAGAGATGCTTTGCAGACTGTTCAATTTCAAGGATTGTAAAAATGTTATATTTACACAGAATATAACCATGAGCCTTAATATGGTGATAAAAGGACTTCTTAAAAAAGGAGACCACGTGCTTGTTTCTGCTATGGAGCATAATGCGGTAATGAGACCTCTTACACAGCTTCTTTCAGAAGGTATAAGTTTTGACAGGATGCCCTGTAACGAAGAGGGTGAGCTTATAACTGATGAAATTGAAAAACTTATAATGCCCGAGACAAAAGCGGTCGTTATGACTCATGCATCAAATGTGTGCGGTACGGTAATGCCTGTTAAAGAAGTTGGTGCAATATGTAAAAAACACGGGCTTATATTTGTGCTTGATGCCGCACAGAGCGCGGGAGTGTTTAAAATAGACATGGAGGATATGAATATAGATGTGCTTTGCTTTACGGGGCATAAGGGACTGTTGGGCCCGCAGGGTACAGGCGGATTTATTGTTAGGGATGAAATAGCCGAAAAAATGACTGCACTTATAAGCGGAGGCACGGGAAGTATATCCCATACGGAAGAGGTACCAGAATTCCTTCCCGATAAGTTTGAGCATGGAACTATGAACCTTCCCGGTATAATGGGACTACATGCGGCACTTACTTATCTTGAGGAAAAGGGCATAGAAAACATACATAAAAGAGAGATGGAGCTTACAGAGAGATTCATCAAAGGCATAGAGGGACTTGAAAACATAAAAATAGCAGGCAAAAAGGGTATAGAAGGAAGAACGAGTGTTGTGTCTGTAACGACAAAAAATATGGATAACGCACAGGCGGCATTTATACTTGAAGATGAGTTTGACATACAGACAAGGGTAGGTCTTCATTGTGCGCCTAATGCCCATAAGACACTTGGAACATATCCTGCGGGTACCATAAGATTCTCCTTTGGTCAGTTTAATACTGAAGAAGAAGTGGATCATGCCATAAAAGCCCTGAAGGAAATAAACAGCAGATAAGGAGGAACATTATGGATTTCAGACAGCTGGAAGCTTTTTGTGCCATTGTTGAATGGGGTAATTTTTCTGAAGCAAGCAAGCATTTATATATATCTCAGCCTACAGTATCAAGCCATATACAGACACTTGAGGCAAGCCTTAACGCAAGCCTTATAGACAGGAGCACAAAGCCTGTTACTCTTACAGATGACGGACAGAGGTTTTATGAATACGCAAAAAGTCTTTTGAGGCTGAGGGAAAAAGCTTTAAGAGAGTTTAATCAGTCTTCGGCAGAGATCATTAGGCTTGGTGCATCGAGCATACCCTCTGCGTACATATTGCCTGAGATATTATCGGAATACAGAAAAAGGGTACCGGAAGCGTTTTTTGATGTTATACATTCGGATAGCAAGGGGATACTTGAAAATCTTCTGTCGGGATGCATTGATGTTGGTATAACGGGAATGGCTGTCAATGATGAGCATTTTTTCTGCAGTCCTATATATAAAGATGAAATGGTGCTTGTTACACCGGCAACGGAATATTACCGGGAACTCAGAGATGCAAATACCAGCATCGAAAAGCTGCTTATGGAGCCTTATATAATGAGAGAGGATGGCTCCGGAACAAAAAAAGAGGCTGAAAAATTTATGGAGGCCTTTGGTCTTGACAGCAACAGCCTTAATAATGTGGCAAAAATAAATGATCTTGAGTCTATAAAGCAGGTCATAGTCCACGGATTGGGAGTTTCAATTTTATCTAAAAAGGCAGTAGATGACTTAGAGAGAAATGGGCGTGTTATTATCTATCCGCTTATGAATAAGGGCGTTTATAGGAATTACTACCTTATATATAGAAAGAGTAAAATAAGAAATAAACATATGTGGAAGTTTATACAGTTTGTTGAAAGTTATTATAAATAATAAAAGAGCCTTTACCGGGTTTGGTAAAGGCTTTTTTATTTCTAAGATCATCTGCTTGTGAGCTTATGTGCA
>SVDG01000078.1 GCA_015057875.1 Lachnospiraceae bacterium
TGTGTTTAACTGTTTAGTTTTCAAAGATCAAGTTCGTTGCTTTGCTATCAGCGCTGCAACATTAGATATATTACCACGGTCATTTAACTTTGTCAACATCTTTTTTCAATTTTTTTAAAAAGTTTTTCAAAGCTTATTTGTTCTCATTTCTCTCAAACGAACCGTGCTTTTTCATTATACTCATTATTTCAATTTTGTCAACATTATTTCCCAAAAAAAATTGACCTTTTCCAAAATTCCCGAAAAGGTCAATTTTGCGGATATTCCGCTTAATTATTTACAGTTGCTTCTGTTGCTGTTCTGTGACTGTTTGTTAGTATTTTTGTTTGTTCTTTCAGTATCAATGCTATACTCCTGGGCAAACTCTGTTCTGTTTGAGTTCCTTTCAACATTGTTTGACTGATTATTAGACTGATTGTTTGACTGTCTGTTAGTGTTTCTCTCTGTATTTCTGTTCATTTTCATCGCCTCCGTATTTATCTGTGGTCAAGCCACATACCTATTATTATAAAAGGCGCATGATTTTATTCATTTATTATTATACATAAACAGGAACAAGAATCTTGTCTCCTGATTTAATATGATCTCCAGACATATTATTAAATTCTTTTATTACCTCTATATATTCTCTTACATCTCCAAACTCAGTATTATATTCTTCTGCTATTGTCCATAAAGTATCGCCTTTTGTTATATCAACAAGCTCATAATAAACTTCTTTCTGTTTAGCATTTGTTTTTCCGAAGGATATAGTAGCAAAACTTAAAACCATACATAAGGTTACAATAATAAAAACATACTTTCTCATTTCCGCATCTCCTTTCGAACATTTGTTTCGTTTATGCTTTTATAATACGCGAACATTTGTTTCTTGTCAACATTTTTTTGCAAAAATTACGAACATAGGTTTGATTTGGCGAACAAAGTATGCTATAATCAAGAAAAACCATAGAGAGGTGAGTATGTGAACGATTTATCTTCAAAACAGAAAGAGATACTTGAATATATGATTGCTTCCGTAAAATCCAAAGGCTATCCCCCTTCCGTAAGGGAGATATGCGAGGCTACGGGGCTTAAATCCACATCAACTGTCCACGGACATCTTTCAAGGCTTGAAAAAAAAGGCTACATTAAAAGAGATCCTTCAAAGCCGAGAGCGATAGAGATGCTTATAAATATGGATGACGAAGTTGATGATTACGGTGTTAGAGAATATGCCAATGTTCCCATCGTAGGAACAATCACAGCCGGCACACCAATACTCGCAGTTGAAAATATAGAAAGCACATTTCCTATCCCTGTTGATTACCTTAACAATGATACTGTATTTATGCTTAAGGTAAGGGGCGAGAGCATGATAGAAGCCGGAATATTTGACAAAGACCTTATCCTTGTACGCCAGCAGAACACCGCCAATAACGGTGATATTGTTGTTGCCCTTATAGAAGAAGATTATGCAACAGTAAAAACCTTCTATCGTGAAAACGGTCATATCCGTCTTCAGCCTGAAAATGAATCAATGTCACCTATTATAGTTAAGGATGTAACGATACTTGGCAAAGTAATAGGTCTTTTCAGAACAATGTAATGGAGCTGATTTATAATGTATAGTTTTTTAAGAGTCGGTGCAGCAGTACCTAAAATGAAAATTGCGGATTGCTGCTATAACCGCGAAGCAATAATCGAAATGGCTGCAGAGGCCTGTGATAAAAAAATAAAATTCATCACATTTCCTGAGCTTGCCGTAACAGGCTATACCTGCGGCGACCTTTTTATGCAGACAAGCCTTATCTCAAGTGCAAAGGAATCCCTTAAATATATAGCTGATAAAACTGCACAGCTTGATATGGTTATGGTCATCGGCGTTCCTCTTGATATTTCAAACCGTCTTTTCAACTGTGCGGCTGTTATATATAAAGGAAAGGTTATCGGCCTTGTCCCTAAAACACACATGCCCAACTACAGCGATTTTTATGAAAAACGCTGGTTTGATTCCGCACACGATCTGGATGTTGAAAGTGTAGAGCTTTTCGGATATGAGGTTCCCGTAGGAAAAGACCTTCTTTTTAAATCGTCTTCCTTCGAGCAGTTTGTTTTCGGTATAGAAATATGCGAGGATCTTTGGGTTCCTGTCCCTCCCAGTTCATATCTTGCTTTAAACGGTGCAAATATAATCGTCAACCCCTCTGCAAGTAATGAGATCGCGGCAAAAAATGAATACAGACATTCGCTTATATCCAACCAGTCTGCCCGTTGTATTTGCAGCTACGTATATGCTTCGTCCGGTATTTTTGAATCTACTCAGGATACCGTATTCAGCGGACATAGCCTGATATGTGAAAATGGTGTCATAATTAACGAAAGCACTCGTTTCAGCAAAGAAAACGAGCTTATCTATTCCGATATAGACCTTGAGCTTATAGCAAATGACAGACGTAAAAACACAAGCTTTTTCGACTGTGTAAATCCCAACGGCCCTTCAAGGTTTGTATACTTTGATATGCCCGAGGATAACAGCACAGAGGTCGAACGCAATATAAGCCCTTCACCTTTCACTCCCGGAAAAGGCAAAGCTCTAGAAAGAAGATGTGAGGATATATTTAAAATCCAGTATACAGGCCTTGCAAGGAGAGTTATCCATACAAATGCCAGATCTCTCGTTTTAGGTATATCAGGCGGCCTTGATTCCACCCTTGCTCTTCTTGTAGCTGTCAAAGCATGTGATTTCCTTGGTATACCCCGAACCTCCGTTTTAGGTATAACCATGCCGGGCTTCGGCACTACAGACAGGACCTATAACAACGCCCTTGACCTTATGAAGGCCCTTGGCGTAAGGATAAAAGAAATTTCGATCAAAAAAGCCGCTCTTCAGCATTTTGAAGATATAGGCCACGACCCTGCCGTTCATGATGTTACCTACGAAAATGCACAGGCAAGAGAACGAACACAGATACTTATGGATATATCCAATAAAGAAGGTGGTTTTGTTGTAGGAACAGGTGACCTTTCAGAACTCGCCCTCGGCTGGGCTACCTATAACGGAGATCATATGTCTATGTATAGCGTAAACAGCGGTGTTCCCAAAACGCTTGTAAGAGTTGTTGTAAACTGGATAGCAGAAACAGGACAGTTAAGTAAAGAAATTTCAGATATCCTTAAAGATATCCTTGATACGCCCATAAGCCCCGAGCTTCTTCCTCCCGATAAAGACGGAAATATAAACCAGAAGACAGAAGACCTTGTTGGACCTTATGAGCTTCACGATTTCTTTATTTACTATGTTGTAAGGTATGGCTACAGGCCTTCTAAAATATATTATCTTGCAAAAAAAGCCTTTGAAGGAGCTTATGATAACGAAACTATCCTCAAATGGCTCAAAAACTTCTACCGCAGATTCTTCAGCCAGCAGTTCAAGCGCTCATGCGTTCCCGATGGGCCCAAGGTTGGTACTATCTCCCTTTCACCCAGAGGTGACTGGAGAATGCCTACAGATGCAGTAAATACCATTTGGATGAATGAAGTGGAAACACTTAAATAAAAGTCAATATAACACAAAAATCCGGGCTGAATTTTACAGTCCGGATTTTTATATATTTATCTTTTTTTATATACTACAAGTTCAGGGTTTACTCCTCCATCTTCATAAGTACACACAAGTATAAAATCCATATTGGCGGCGATACCAAAACACCTGTCCCCGCCAAACTCACACTCAAGCTGATTTCCAAGATATGTAACACCATCATCTAAAAACTTAGCCATCTTCCCATTAGGAAGTCTGTATTCAAGATTTATATATCCACCCACAAGCGCATTGAGTTTTTCTACTTTAGGCATTCCCTCTATGTGCAAAGCATTTATTTCATCCATAAGCTGTTTTTTGAACTCATCAAATTTTTCCGCACCGGCCAAATCAGTGTATTTCTTCCAATAATTTAACTCAGGCAGCATACCCTTCATATATTCCCGCACTTGTTCAGGTTTGAAATGTTCATTTGCCATATGATTTACACACACATCAATTAAATCATCCATATCGTGATACATATATTCTCCGTCTGCGTAACACCACTTGCAGTATTCTTCGTTAAAGAAACCATCCGTTTCTTTACTGATATCAGAATCCTCCAGTGGCATACCGCAGCACTGACAAATAAGTTGTCTCGGCGAGCCAAGCAAAGTATTTATCGAAACATCAAAAAACTTCGATAAAAGTTTTAGTGTTTCGGTATTCGGAGTTGTTTCCCCTTTTTCCCAGCGTGATACAGCCTGGCGGGTAACAAACACCTTTTCCGCGAGTTCTTCCTGTGATAAACCTTTTTTGTTTCTGAGTTCAAGTATAATATCCTTAGTTTCCATTTATATCACCACCTTATATATACTTTAAATCTTTCTATCTATATATACAAGCAACCACCGGTTGCTTCCCGTTTAATTCTATGTGGCACTCACCATAGATCTATAATATAATACTCTCATAAATTTTATTTTTATGAGGAACTGATCATGATAAGAGCAATTAACAAAAGCGATATACCCGAATGTGTAGAACTTATAAAAGAAAGTTTTATGACAGTTGCAGATAAGTTCGGTCTTACAGCAGAAAATGCATCAAGATTCACTGCATTTGCCACGACCGAAGACAGATTAAACTATCATTTCGATACAGAACACAGACCAATGTTTGTGTTTTGCGATAATGACAAAATAGCAGGATATTATTCTCTCCTTGTCATGGATAACGATGAATGCGAACTAAACAACCTTTGTGTCTTGCCGTCTTACAGACACCACGGAATAGGCGAGGCTCTTTTAATCCACGCCTTTAAAACCGCTATCGGCTACGGCTGCCAAAAAATAAACATAGGCATAGTGGAAGAAAACACTACACTTAAAAACTGTTATATATCTTTCGATTTTGTCCATACAGGCACCCAGAAGTTTGATTTTTTCCCTTTCACCTGTGGCTACATGGAAAAAACACTTTAATTCGTTCCTATGTAAACCCTTGTTGCGTAAATGTAAAGTGTATGTGGTAGACTTAACAGGTCTTTCTTATTAAAATAAAACCATAAGAAAGGAGGGTCTCCTATGACGTTTTCAGAAAAGCTTATACAATTAAGAAAGCAAAGCAACCTTTCACAAGAAGGCCTTGCAGAAAAACTTAATGTTTCAAGACAGTCCATATCTCGCTGGGAAATGGGCTCAGCTATGCCTGATGCAAATAATCTTATGCTTTTAAGCAAATTGTTCGGTATAAGCACAGACTATCTTTTAAACGAAAATTATGTAAGTGATAACGATATACCTAAGGTCAGGGAGATCCGTAATGATAATACAAAAATCATTCTGTATTTTCTTCTGGTGCTGGAGGTAATGACTCTCATCCTCCAGTTTATGACAGTTGTTATACTAGAAAACATCTTCTTTTCTCTTTTAAGCTTTATTCCCTTTATATGCGTTATAGCTGGCTTTGAATTCGGCTATCAGAAGAAAAAGGATTTAAATAATAAAACAACAGCTTTGTTCCGAAAAAGGCTTTACACCATCTCAGCATGGTTTGGCACATATTTCCCCGCAAGGCTATCCGTTACCGTTTTTTCTCATATCTCAGGCATTTTTGATCCTAAAACGTCTTCAAAAATCGTTTTTGAATGTATAGTCCTTACTATCTATATATGTTCGGCTATGCTTATGACCCTATCCATAGAAAAAAATCATATAACCAAAAATAAAGGCGACTGATCAGCCGCCTTTTTATTTATATCTGTTCCGCATATATAATGCCTTCAAGCTCATTAAGCTCCATTTTAACAGAGCCTATGCTGTCATCCTTACCGCTTAAAGATATTATCATAGAACGATTTCTTCCGTTTTCTTTTATAATATCCGCTATTTCGTTTATTCCAAGCTCGTTTGCCTTAAGCACCTTAACAATGCTTCCAAACTCAAGCCTTTCATCAAACTCCACAAATATATTTATGTTTATCTCTGTTTTAATAAAATTTTCATCTATCTTGTTGAGCCCCACAAGCACAGCAAATATCAACGCACACATAAGTATGCCTGCTTCATAATATCCTGCACCAATGGCAAGACCCATACATGCACTTGCCCAAAGGCCCGCCGCTGTAGAAAGTCCTTTGACCTGGCTTTTACCGGTAACTATCACCGTACCCGCCCCAAGAAAGCCTATACCGCTTATAACCTGTGCACCCATTCTTGAAAGATCTCCTATATTACCTAAAGCCACCTCAAGATACTGGCTGACCACCATAACAGAGGCCGCACCTATAGACACAAGAGCATACGTCCTTAATCCCGCAGGATGTTTCCTTATCCCTCTTTGAAATCCTATAAGTCCTCCGCAAAGAAGCGCAAGCAAAAACCTTATAATAAGTGCTTCCAATGTAAGATATCTTAAAGGTTCAAAAAAACTCAACATAGCCTCACCGCCTTTTAAAATTAAATTATTTCACGCAGTTCGCCCTTCTTCTTTTCCGCAAGGCACTTCATCTCTTGCGCCGCATCCATAGTCGCTTTGGTTATTTCAACTCCGCCTATAAGCCTTGCTATCTCCTTAACGCTTTCCTCACTTTCAAGCTCTGTTACCTCCGTAACAGTGCGTCCGTCCTTAACACTTTTTTCTATTTTAAAATGGCTGTCACCTATAGCCGCTATCTGAGGAAGATGTGTTATACAAAGTATCTGATGTCCCTTTCCTATAACGGACATCTTTTCAGCCACTTTCTGTGCTGTCCTTCCGCTGACTCCCGTATCTATCTCATCAAAAATAAATGTTTCTATATTATCA
>SVDG01000079.1 GCA_015057875.1 Lachnospiraceae bacterium
CAAACTATGAGGGTGTTAACGTAGAGGTCATGCGCTACAGAAACGGACAGATAATGGCAAGGGATGAAGTGGAAAACGGAACATTCCCTGATGTAGACTATGTTGCAGGCGTTCCGGATTCAGGTATACCTCATGCTATAGGATATTCAACACAGACAGGAAAGCCTTTTGCACGTCCCTTCATAAAATATACACCTACATGGTCACGTTCATTTACACCTACAAATCAGGCTGTGCGTAACCAGGTAGCTAAGATGAAGCAGATACCTGTGCCTGAGCTTATTGACGGAAAGAAGCTTCTTCTTGTTGATGACTCCATCGTAAGAGGAACACAGCTTCACGAAACAATAGATTTCCTTTTTAATGCAAATGTTAAAGAGGTACATATGCGTTCGGCATGCCCTCCTATAATGTATAGCTGTAAATATCTTAATTTCTCAAGAACAAATTCTGATATGGAGCTTATTGCAAGAAGGGTAGTTCAGGAGCTTGAGGGTGATGAAGGACATAACCACCTTGATGAGTATGCTGATGCAAAAACAGAAAGAGGCAAGTGCTTACTTAAGAATATATGTGAAAAGGTAGGCTTTGACTCTCTCGGCTATCAGTCAATAGGTGGTCTTCTTGAGGCTATCGGCCTGGACAGAGATAAGGTTTGTACATATTGCTGGACAGGAAAAGAATAATTATTATTTTAAACGGTGCAGATTTATTTCTGTACCGTTTTTTGGTATAATCGGAATAAACTATTTTAAACGGAGAATGTATTTCTATGAAAGAAGAAAAACTTGTAAGATGGCCCTATGTCGTAAGGGGATTTATAATATATCTTTTTGTCGGCCTTATTTATGCGTGGAGCATATTTGTTGTTCCGCTTGAGGAGGCTTTTGGCTGGGTAAGGAGTGATACATCAAGTGTTTTTTCGATAGTGCTGATGTTCTTTTCCATTGGCGGACTGCTTGGCGGATTCCTTAGAAAGAAAATGTCTGTTAAAGCTGTTGTAAGGATGGCGGCAATCATGATGATGGCTGGATTTATAGCTTCATCGTGGGTAACAGAGCTTTATCAGTTTTTTATTACCTATGGCGTTGTATGCGGTACCGGTGTAGGTATATGCTATACATCTGTTTCGGGTGCGGTGCTTAAATGGTTCCCGGATAAGCTGGGTACTGTAAACGGCACATTGTTTTTAGGCTATGGCCTAGCGGCAATGGCTATGGGTTGGATCATAAATATAATGCTGGGCGCATTAGGCTGGAGAGTAACATTTTTTGTGCTGGGTATAGTTTTTGGAGTTGTTATTATAGCTGCGGTACATAAGCTTGATATTCCCGATGAGAATGTTATATTGCCTGAGGCTAAAATAAAAAGGAAGAGCACAACAGTTTTTCCTGATAAAGACTATACATCAAAGGAAATGATGAAAAGGCTCACTTTCTGGAAGATATCCTTATGGGCAACATTTCTTTGTTCAGGAGGATACGCTGTGCTTGGCTGTGTTTCCCCTGCGGTATCGGGACTTGGTGCGAGCCTTGCAACGGGTGCCCTTGCAGCAGGTCTTGTTTCCCTAAGCAACGGCATAAGCAGAATATTCTGGGGCACACTTTATGACCGTGTAGGGTTAAGGCCTGCGGTGGTCTCGGTATCTTTTGTGTTTATAGTAGGTTGTATACTTGCAATGACAGGTATATATCTTGAAAATATACCTCTTTTGGTGTTTGCATTTATGGTTGGTTGCTTCAGCTTCGGTGGTGCACCGACTTGTGCAACAACTACAATAAATAAGATGTACGGCAAAAAGCATTATGAAACAAATTTAAGTATATATATGATAGCGTGTATACCCTCAGGTTTTTTAGGCCCAGGGCTTTCCGGAATACTTGTAACGGCAACAGGAAGCTATTTTTCCACATACGCGGTTATGTTTGTGGTAGCGGTAGTGGCACTTATAACTGCTTTTAATATAAAACAGCCTTAAGGATGTATCAGCTGTTTTCTGACAATAAAACAGAAAACATCTGTATCAACTCTTTATGGTTTCTTATCAGGAAGTAGCTTTTGCGTCCCTTTATTTTTTTGGAGCATTGACTTTATAGAAGTTTTGGGGTACCATAAAAATAGTTAGCATACAAATAATTAGTGGGGGAAATAATTATGAATGAGAAAAAACTTGTAAGGTGGCCCTATCTTTTTATGGGGTTTATGATATTTTTGTTTATTGGTCTTATTTATGCATGGAGCATATTTGTTGTACCGCTTGAGGAAGCTTTTGGATGGATAAGAAGTGATACATCAAATGTTTTTTCTGTTGTGCTTATATTCTTTTCTCTCGGAAGCCTTGTCGGCGGCTTTATGACAAAGAAGTTTTCGGTCAAATTTATTGTAAGGCTTTCTGCTCTTCTGCTTATGGCGGGTTTTATACTTTCAACAAGGGTAACAAGCCTTTACCAGTTTTATATTACATATGGAGTTATGTGCAGCACAGGTGTTGGTATGAGCTATACATCTGTTGCAGGTGCTGTTGTCAAATGGTTTCCTGATAAAACGGGAACTGCAAACGGTATACTTTTTGTAGGTTTTGGCCTTGCAGCAATGGTGCTTGGCTGGTTTGTAAACCTTATACTTGAGGCAACAGGCTGGAAGATGACATTTACGGTCCTTGGTATTGCTTTTGGAATTATACTTATGCTTGCTGTGCATAAGCTTGACGCCCCTGGAAGCGATGTTGTTTTCCCCGAAACATTGTCTAAAAGAAAAAGCGTTACGGTATTTCCCGACAGGGATTATACAACGCAGGAAACGATGAAACGCCTTACATTCTGGAAAATATTTATATGGGCTATGTTCCTTTGTGCGGCGGCTTATGCCGTTATAGGAAGTGTTTCCCCTGCAGTAGTAAGCGTTGGTGCAAGCCTTTCTTTGGGTGCTCTTGCAACGGGTTTTGTTTCTGTATTTAACGGAGGAAGCAGGGTGCTTTGGGGAGCTATGTATGATAAGCTTGGCATGAGGATAACGATAATGACAGTGTCTACCGTTTTTATTATTGGCAGTACCTTAGCGATAGTTTCTGTTCTTGTGGACAGTGTTGTTAGCGTAATCATAGCCTTCCTTTTCACAGGCTTTGGCTTTGGTGATGTGCCTACTGTTGCATCTACAACGATAAATAAAATGTACGGTAAAAAATATTATTCTGCAAACTTCAGTGTATATATGCTTACCTGTATACCTGCGGCTTTTTTAGGCCCGGCTCTTTCAGGTGTGCTTGTAACAGCATCCGGAAGTTATTTTTCAACCTACTGTATGATGCTTCTGGCAAGCGTTATAGGTACAGCTATTGCACTTACAATCAAAAAACCGTAAAATTAAAGGGACATCAATGATGTCCCTTTAGTATATGGGAACAATTTTTAAGAGACGTCCGTCTCAATGATATAAATAAAGGAGGAATTACACATGAAAAACAGATTGTTTTCTGCAATATTGATATTAAGTATGATTATGCCTGTAACAGCTTTTGCGGGTGCGCCTGAATGGCATGTTGACAGAACTGTTACGGTGGAAGAAGGAACAGAACTTACAATGAGCAATGCTCCTAAAATTGTAATAGAAAACAGTGATAACTTTACAATGGATTTTGGATTTGATATAGAGGTAACAAATGCAGAATGGCTTTATAGCGATAAAGGTGTTCTTGAGCCGGGCATAGAATATATTAAATTCGGTGATAACTGGATGTATTTTTTAGTTGATGTGGATGTTTATGATGCGGCTGAAAAGGATATAAGGATACCTTTATATTGCAGAATCGATGGTGATGCAGAAGTTAAATTAACTTGTGGTGATTATATTATTAATGCGGCAGAAGAAGACGGATTTGCGAAATTACCTTATGAAGATAATACAACCATAAGATATAACGGAGAAAGCAAGCTTACAGGAGAAAACGATGAACTTGGAGCTGTAATAATTGAAGAGTGGAGAGCAAAGGATTTTGAAGCGGGAGATTCTTATTATCTTACACTCACAAACAATTTTGAATTTACTGATATAGGCAAAGTAACAGTAAGTGGAGATTTTGAAGAAAAGGCTGGTCATCAGTATTTATCTGATCCAGACAGGCATGACAGAGTAGAGATAAGTTTTACAGAAAAACTTGAAAAGCCTACAGGGAAGCTTATGATAACTGGTCTTGTAATATCTGCTACTTCAAAATCAGATTTTAAGGGTACAGAGCTTATTATAACAAGAGATAATGATAAGGATTATATAAAAACCATAGATTTAGGAGATTATATCCAGTCTATCCCTTCTGATGCACCCCTTAAGGTGGTGTCTGTTAAAATGGATAAGGAAAAAATAGATATAGAGGGAACAGGTGCGCCTTCAAAGAAGGTAAGAGTATATGTAGGCGGAAGCCTTATCGGTGAAACAAGGGTAGACACAAAGGGCAAGTGGAAAATAGAAGAAGATTTCATAAAAGACCTCCAGGAAGGTACTTATCTTGTTGAAACAGGATATTACAGCAACTCAACAGATAAATTTACATCGGTCATTAAAACAGACGTAGAGATATATGATGAAGATAACGAAAATATATATTTTACTATAGGTGTAAACAAATACAGAATAGGCACAAGGGAGTTTGATATTGACGGCGGTCTTTATATAGACGGAAATGACAGGATGATGGTGCCATTAAGAGCCCTTGCTAATGCCCTTGGCGTTGAAGATGACGATATTAAATGGAATGATTCTGCAAAAAGCATAATCCTTGAAAGAGATGACACAAGTATAGAGGTCTACATCGGCAGTGATAAGCTTTTTATAAACGGGCTTGAGGTTAAAATGAACACAGAGGCTGTTATAAAAGGGTCAAGAACATACCTTCCTTTAAGAAGCATATGTGAAGCCTTTGGCAAAGATGATATAGTATGGGACGGAACAACAAAAACTGTAATGATCGGGAAATAAATATTAAAAAAACCTTGTATTTATAAAGGTTTTATGTTATCATAATTAACCGTAAGTTTATTATTCCTTGCTCTTTTCCGTGAGAAAAGGGCCATAGTCCAAAAGGAGGTGTATTCGCGATGAACAAATACGAGTTAGCTTTAGTATTAAGCACAAAGCTTGACGACGAGGCGAAACAGGCTGAATTCAACAAAGTTACTGAACTTTTAGCAAGATTCGGTGGCACTGTTGAGAAAGTTGATGACTGGGGCAAGAGAAGACTTGCTTATGAAATCAAAAAAGAAACAGAAGGTTTCTTCAGCTTCATCACATTCGATGCAGAGCCCACAGCTCCCGCAGAGATCGAGAGCCGTCTTCGTATTATGGAGAACATACTTCGTTACCTTATCATCCGTAAGGATGCTTAATTAGGGGAGGTGCCCATAATAATGAATAAGGTTATTTTGATGGGAAGGCTCGTAAGAGATCCCGAGGTGAGATATTCACAGGGAAACGAACCTTTAGCGGTTGCAAGATATACTCTTGCAATAAACAGACGTTTTAAAAGAGCTGGCGAAGCTGATGCAGACTTTATTACATGTGTTGCATTTGGCAGAACCGGAGAATTTGCAGAAAAGTATTTCAGAAAAGGTCAGATGGTAAGCATCGTAGGCAGACTTCAGGTACGTAGCTGGGATGACCAGAACGGACAGAAGAGATGGAGCACAGATGTAGTTGTTGAGGAGCAGTATTTTGCTGAAAGCAGAGCGGCTTCGGAGAATAACAGAACATCTTTTGAGGCACCTAAGGCACAGCCCGCAAACGATGACGGATTTTATCCTATAGATGAAAGCATTGAAGATGATGACCTTCCCTTCTGATTTACATTAAATCTAACAGGAGGTAACTAAAATGATTCAGAGAAAACGCGGACGCAGAAAAAAAAGAGTATGCGCAGCTTGTGCTGATAAATTAACAATGATCGATTACAAAGATATCAGCAAATTAAGAAGATACGTATCTGAGAGAGGTAAGATCCTCCCCAGAAGAATCACAGGCAACTGTGCAAAACATCAGAGAGCATTAACAACAGCTATCAAGAGAGCAAGACACGTTGCTTTAATGCCCTACTCACAGGATTAATTAAGTGAATGAAAAGACCATTGCATATGCAATGGTCTTTTTTATTGCAGAGCCTTCTTGACAGTGTTGTTTTACTGAATTACACTAAAATTAAATTTAGTGAAAATGGTTTTAGCGAAAATGTGGTGGAATACATATGACTAAAAAGGAAAGACGATTTGAAACAGATAACAGGATAAAAGATTCGGCTATGGAGGTTTTTGCGGAATATGGCTATGAGCGGGCAAAGCTTTCGGATATTGCTAAACGTGCCGGTATTTCTATAGGACTTATAGGACAGAACTTCGGCAGTAAGCAGGATCTTTTTATGGAGATAGTTAAGGATGGATATGCTAATCTGCATAATGTTTTTAACGGTATAGGTGCTGATGAACAGTGGGAAGCCTACCTTTCAGGGCTTATAGATTATTTTGCGCTCAATAAAGATGATGAAAATATGAAAAAAAGACTGGCTTTTACCTCTACTATTGCCAACAGCAAGGATACGCCTCCTTGTTATTTGGAAGAATCTCTTAAGGAGCTTGAACTGACACCTGTTGCAAGAGCTTTAAGAAAAGGACAACAGACGGGAGAAGTAAAGGAAGGCCATGTGGGTATTTTATATGCTTT
>SVDG01000080.1 GCA_015057875.1 Lachnospiraceae bacterium
CCTGCACAGAGATGTACTTTTACCAAAATAAGAAATACAGATTACAGACAAAATTTAAGGACAAGCCCTAAAAGGGCTTGTCCTTTTTCATTCAAGAATGATGGAATGCAAACACCCAATACAACCGACACCGATAGGAACTACTGTATGCACTGTGGACTTACTGATACCGAATTTTTTGGCAGTCTCTCTTACGGTAGCATTATAGTGTATCATAAAATTAGCCACTTCAACGGCTCTTTTTTCTATGTAGGTTTTCAAACCAAGCACTCCTAAAAAATAGTCTTGGTTATTTATATGCTTTTGTATGCATCAATATGAAATTGCGTAAATGATAAAAATATATTTGGGTTACGGCCTGAAATAATGTATAATATCTAAAGAACATATTAGGAGGGCATAAAATGATACTTTATTTTTCTGGAACAGGCAACAGTGCCTACGCTGCAAAATTTCTTGCAGAAAAAATAAATGATACAGTAATGGATATGACGGTGTTTTTTAAAGACCGACTTACATTTTTGAGTTCTGAAAAGCCTTGGGTCGTGGTTGCACCCGTTTATGCATGGCAGATGGCACATATTGTAAGAGACTGGCTTTTAAAAACAAAGCTTAATGGAAATAAGGATATATATTTTGTACTTACCTGTGGCGGAGATATGGGTAATGCTGCAAAATATGTTAAAAATCTTTGTGCTGAAATGGGTATGAATTATTGCGGATGTGCGGAGCTTGCAATGCCCGAAAACTATATAATAATGTTTAATGCACCGGATAAAGCTCACATTGATGTGTCTGTTGCCCTTGCAGAAGACAAACTCCTTAAAATGGCTAAGGAAATAAAGTTAGAAAAAGCTTTCCCTGAAAAAAAGACAGGATTATTAGACGATATAAAGAGCGGAACAGTTAATAACGCGTTTTATAAATTTTTTGTTAATGATAAAAAGTTTTATGCAAAAGATAACTGCATTTCATGCGGGCTTTGTGAAAAGAAATGTCCATTGGATAATATAAAGATCGTTTCGGGTAAGCCTGAGTGGAAAGGAAATTGCACACAGTGTATGGCTTGTATATGTACTTGTCCTGTCCAGGCTATAGAATACGGAAGTAAAACTGCTGGAAAGGCAAGATATTATTGCCCTAAGGCGTGAGGTGATACTATGACAGAGGTAGTTGCGGCCCTTATATGGGATGAGGACAGATTTATGATATGCCAGAGACCTGCCCATAAGGCAAGAGGACTGCTCTGGGAGTTTGTGGGCGGTAAGGTCGAAAAGGGTGAAACAAAGGAGGAAGCCCTCATACGCGAATGTAAGGAGGAGCTTGATGTTATCATAAGTGTAAAGGATGTGTTTATGGACGTTGTGCATAAATATCCGGATATTATGGTACACCTTACTCTTTTTAATACTGTTATAGAAAACGGCATACCGAAGAAGCTTGAGCATAATGATATAAAATGGATAAAGATAGAGGAAATACCAAAGTTTGATTTCTGTCCTGCAGATGAGGATATACTTAAAAAGCTTATGGAAAGATAAAAAAGATACGCTTCTGATGAAGCGTATCTTTTTTTAAGGGGAGTATTATGTTTGTCTGAAAAATCAGTATTATTCAACTATTCTTCCATCGGTTGAAACGGTAACTACCTGCCAAGGAATAAACTTTCCGCTTGCCATAAGGGCGCGTTTTGCTGCGTTTTCAATTCCTCCACAGCAGGGCACTTCCATGCGTACTATAGTAACGCTTTTAATATCATTCATAGCTATTATCTGTGTAAGCTTTTCCGCATAGTCGCCTTCATCAAGTTTGGGACAGCCGATAAGTGTAACCTTATTACGCATAAAACGGTTGTGGAAGTCACCGTAAGCGTATGCAGTACAGTCGGCGGCGATAAGCAGGTTTGCACCGTCAAAATAAGGGGCATTTACAGGGGCAAGCTTTATCTGCACGGGCCACTGTCGAAGCTGGCTTACATTATTTGTTTCGCAGCATGATGATGCAGGTGCAGGCTCTCTTTTTATGGCTTTTGCCATTGAGCCGGGGCATCCGCAGGGGAGAGGTTTTTTCTCTTTCTCTGCCTTTGCTTTAAGTACAGCGGCTTCATCGTATGCAGGTGCTTCTCTTTCCTCAAAGGTTATGGCTCCTGTAGGGCACGCAGGAAGGCAATCGCCTAAACCGTCACAATAATCCTCGCGAAGTAATTTTGCTTTTCCGTCTACCATTCCTATTGCACCCTCGTGGCACGCATCTGCACAAAGTCCGCAGCCTATACATTTGTCTTCGTCTATTTTAATTATTTTTCTTATCATATTTTATTCCTCCATCTGATTAGCTTGTTGATTATGGTATAAATATACCACAGGTTACAGAAAAAGTTTGTTGTATTTACAACAAAAAATAAAAAACTATGATAAATTTTATCATAGTTTTTTTGGTTTTTATTCAGTTATAAGGCCTATACCTTTTTCAAGTGTGTCAAGCGTTATTGAACTTACTGCTTTAGCTATAACGTTGCCATCTGCATTTATAAAATATGTTGTGGGAAGCCCTGTTACACCATAAACGATAGCGGCATTTGATTTAGTATCATAGTAAACGGGGAAGGTATATCCCATTGACTCTATAAATTCCTTTGCACTTTCAACTGTTTCCTGGCTTCCATCTGTTGAGTTTACCATTAAAAAGTGTATGTCTTCACCATATTTTTTATAAGCTTCTTCAAACTCGGGCATCTCTGCCTTACAGGGTCCGCACCAGCTTGCCCAAAAGTTAACGATCACGGGTTTTCCTTCAAAGTCAGAAAGTTTTATTTCGTTTCCATCATTATCTATGACCGTAAAATCAGGAGCCTTGGGTGTATTGCTTTTGGTTGATTCTTCTGTTTCGGGTTCATTTTTTTCTTCAGTTACAAGCTCTTGCCTTTCTACATTTTCACCAAGCTTTCCGTAAAGGAACCAGGAGCTTGCAAGTATTACTGCAAGAACAATTACTATTATAAGTGTATATCTGTTTTTATTCATATTTCCTCCTTTAGCTTAAAAGGGTCATAAATCTGCCCAGTACTCCCGCTGCCATAAGTATTCCTATAAGTATAAGCATAACGCCGCAGACACGGTTTATAGTTTTATAGTTGCTTTTTATAAATGTGAAGGCTGTTTTAAGGCTGTCTATAAGCACGGCACTTAAAATGAAAGGTATACCAAGTCCCAGCGAATATGTAAGCAGCATAAGTGTACCTTCAAGTACATGTCCCTGCTGGGATGCAAGCATTAAAGCTGAGCCTAAAAATACGCCTACGCAAGGTGTCCAGCCTATTGAAAATATCATACCGAAAATAAAAGCCGAGAAAAAGTTAAGGTTGCTTGTGTCAAAACTTCTGCTTCTGCCGCGGAAGATATTTAAGCTGAAGACCTCAAGGTAGCTTAAACCGAATACTATTACAACTGCACCCGATATAATGTTTACGGCTGTCTGATGCATCTTTAAAAAGCTTCCAAGCGTACCTGCAAGGGCACCCATAGCCATAAACACTGCCGTAAAGCCAAGTACAAAGCCGATGGCTGTTAAAAGTGTTTTTCTGGTGCTGCGCTGTCCGCCGCCTGCAAAATATGAAACATATATTGGAAGCATAGGCAGAAGGCAGGGTGATATAAATGTTATTATGCCTTCAAGAAAAGCTATTATATATTGCATAAGGCTCTCCTTTCTTTAAATCCTATATGTTTGATAGCAATTATATATCATTATTTCGTTTTTATCAAGACTGTTTGCTTATTTCTGCAAGATATTCTTCAGCATAAACAGAGGCTGTTGCTCCATCTGATATGGCTGTAACTACCTGCCTTAAGGTTTTTGTTCTTATATCGCCTATAGCGAAAACACCGGGAAGGTCTGTTTTTGTGGACTCATCTGCTATGATGTAGCCGTTTTCGTCTGTAGCTATCTGGTCTTTAAAAAGCTCGGATGAAGGAGACCTGCCTATGCTTATAAAAACACCGTCACATTCAATTTCTTCCTTGCTTCCGTCAGCGCGGTTTTCTATTACTATACTTGTTACTTTGCCATCAGCTTTTATCTCTGTTATAAGGCTGTCAAGTTTTACTTCTATATTTTCGTTATTCATAACAGGTTCGATATATACTTTTGATGCCTTAAGCTTATCCCTTCTGTGAACAAGTATGACCTTTTTGCAAAGCCTTGATAAAAGAAGTGCATCTGATATGGCACTGTTTCCTCCGCCTGCCACAACAACGGTTTTTCCTCTGTAAAACATTCCGTCACAAGCCGCACAGTAATGCACACCTCGTCCCATAAGGGCTTTTTCGTTAGGAAGCCCAAGCTCCTTGGGGTTTGCACCTGAAGCTATCATAACGGTCCTTGCCAAAATGTTCCTGCTGTTGTTTCAATTTCTTTTACGGGCTTATCAAGGGACACGCCTTTAACCTCTGCCTGAACAGTTACGGTACCAAAGCGTTCTGCACTTTTCTGCATTTTTACGCCGAGAGAAAAGCCGTCTATACCTTCTTCAAAGCCGGGATAGTTATCTACCCAGTGGGAGAGGGCTATCTGTCCTCCTGCCGAAAGTTTTTCTATAACTATGGTTTCAAGTCCTGCCCTTGATGTATATAATGCTGCCCCGTAGCCTGCGGGTCCGCCGCCGATTATCAATGTGTCATATATTTTAGATGTATTTAAAGACATATCCACTGCCCCTTTCTTATGTTTGTTAAATAAAGTATACCCATAAAGGACTTTAAAATCTGTGATTTTGTCACCTAAATATGATAAAAATAGGGATATAAACAGAGTTTGGAAATAAACAACAAAAAATTTACATGATTTTTTTAAAAGTTGTAGTTTTTGGGGATTGAAGAAAAAGGGTATATTTTGATACAATGAGTACCATAGGAGTAATAATGCCATTCATGCTGTTAGAGTTGGTATAACGGTCACGATACGGCATACAAATAAATCTATTTTATTCAAATTATTTAAATGGGGGAATTTATTATGAAACTTGTTTACACAGGAAAAACAAAAGACGTTTTTGCACTTGATAACGGAAACTACCTTTTAAAATTCAAAGATGACTGCACAGGCAAAGATGGTGTTTTTGATCCCGGTGAAAACTCAGTTGGTCTTACAATAGAAGGTGTTGGCGATGTTAACCTTAGAATGTCTATTTACTTCTTTGAGAAAATCAATGCTGCAGGCATCAAAACACATTATGTAAACGCTGACCTTAAAGATACAACTATGGAAGTACTTCCTGCAAAAGTATTCGGTCAGGGTCTTGAGGTTATCTGCCGCCATAAGGCAGTTGGCAGCTTCTTCCGCCGTTATGGCCAGTATATCGCAGAGGGTGCAGACCTTCCCGCATACGTTGAAACAACTTTCAAAAACGATGAGCTTGGCGATCCTCTTGTAACAAAAGATGGTTTAATTGCTTTAGGTGTTATGACAGATGAGCAGTATGAAGACCTTAAATCAATGACACAGAAGATCACACAGATAATTGCTGATGATTTAAAAGAAAAAGGTCTTGTTCTTTACGATATCAAATTTGAGTTCGGCTATGATGCAGATGGTAAGGTAATGCTTATTGATGAGGTAGCATCAGGTAATATGCGTGTATACAAAGATGGCAAATATATCGACCCTATGACTCTTTCAGAGTTATTCTTCGCATAAGATATATTTACCTGAAGATCAGGAGGAAAGACAATGGGCGGATTTTTTGGTGTAGCCTCCAAAAAGGATTGCGTGCTTGATGTATATTTCGGAGTAGATTACCATACTCATTTAGGCACCCGCAGAGGCGGCATGATGATATACGATGAACAGAGGGGTTTCCAGAGACAGATACATAATATTGAAAGTACACCCTTCCGTACTAAGTTTGAAAAGGACCTTGATGATTTCAAGGGTGGCTACGGTATAGGCTGTATAAGCAGTTCAGACCCTCAGCCCCTTCTTGTGCGTTCACATTTAGGATTATTTGCAATAGCTACAACGGGAGCTATAAATAACTCAGATGAGCTTGTAAAGGAATATTTTTCTGACCACGGTCATCAGTTTATGGCCCAGAGTTCAGGCAAGGTAAACCAGGCAGAGCTTACAGCGGCGCTTATAAACCAGAGGGATGATATTGTTACAGGCCTTCTTCATGCACAGGAGCTTATTGAAGGTTCTTCAACAACACTTTTACTTATGCCTAACCGTATAATAGCCGCAAGGGATAAATATGGACGACTTCCTGTCATTATAGGCAAAAACGAAGATGGCTATTGTGTATCGTTTGAATCCTTTGTATACCACAAGCTTGGATATGAGGATGAATATGAGCTTGGCCCTAACGAGATAGTTGAAATAACAGCAGATGGCTACAGAACACTTTCTCCTGCAGGGAAGGATATGAAAATATGTGCCTTCCTCTGGAGCTACTACGGATACCCCAACTCAAACTATGAGGGCGTTAACGTAGAGGTCATGCGTTATAAAAACGGACAGATAATGGCAAGGGATGAGATAGAAAACGGAACCTTCCCTGATGTTGACTATGTTGC
>SVDG01000081.1 GCA_015057875.1 Lachnospiraceae bacterium
AGGGTCAGGCATATTGCTGGGATTAGATATCTCAAAATCTGTGCCGTCTGTAAGATATACTTTATAGATAACACTTGGAGCTGTTGTTACAAGGTCAAGGTTATATTCTCTTTCAAGTCTTTCCTGTATTATCTCAAGATGTAAAAGTCCAAGGAAACCACAGCGGAAACCAAATCCTAAAGCCACAGATGTTTCAGGCTCGAAGAAAAGTGAAGCATCATTAAGCTGTAATTTTTCAAGAGCATCTCTAAGGTCAGGGTATTTAGCACCGTCCGCGGGGAAAACTCCACAGTAAACCATAGGATTTACTTTTTTGTATCCGGGGAAGGGCTCTTCTGTAGGGTTATCTGCCTCTGTTACAGTATCACCAACACGGGTATCTGCAACATTCTTTATGCTTGCTGTAAAGTAGCCTACCTCGCCTGCCTTAAGCTCATCGCAGGGGATGAATCTGCCGGGGCCAAAAACGCCTACCTCAACCGCCTCAAACTCCTTCTCGGTAGCCATCATCCTTACCTTTGTGCCTTTTTTAACTGAACCGTCTACAACTCTCATAATAACTATAACGCCCTTATAGGGGTCATATACAGAGTCAAAGATAAGCGCTTTAAGGGGTGCGTTTTCATCGCCTTTAGGTGCGGGTATATCTGTAACTATCCTTTCAAGTACCTCTTCTATATTTATGCCGTTTTTAGCAGAAATACGGGGTGCATCCTCCGCCGGGATACCTATGAAGTTTTCAATTTCTTCAATAGCCATTTCGGGGTTTGCACTGGGAAGGTCTATTTTGTTGATAACGGGAAGTATCTCAAGGTTGTTGTCGATAGCAAGGTAAACATTTGCAAGAGTCTGAGCCTCAACGCCCTGTGCCGCATCAACAATAAGCACAGCACCCTCACAGGCAGCAAGGCTTCTTGATACCTCGTAGTTAAAGTCTACATGGCCGGGAGTATCTATAAGGTTTAAAATATATTCCTCTCCGTCTGATGCCTTATAAACAAGACGCACAGCCTGTGCCTTTATCGTTATACCTCTTTCACGCTCAAGATCCATGTTATCGAGCACCTGCTCTTTAAGCTCCCTCTCTGTAAGCAGTCCTGTGTGCTGTATGAGCCTGTCCGCAAGGGTACTTTTGCCATGGTCTATGTGAGCAACAATGCTGAAATTTCTGATTTTATCCTGTCTTTCAAGGGACATGATGTTCCTCCTTAAAATATCAAAATGATATATTATTCAATACCTCTTACTGTTTTGATTACCTCTACAAGCTGTTCAACGCTTAGCACCCTGCCCTCGCAGATTATATTTCCGTCAATGATAAGGCCGGGGTTATTCATAACACCTGCATCAAAAATTTTGAATATATCTATTGTATATTCAACACCCTCGTCTATACCGAGTATTTTCTGTGCTTCAATTAAATTTTCGCCAAACTTTGCCGTTCTTTCACAGCCTGAACCAAGCACCTTAAATGCTGAGCCGGGCGTGTTGTTATCGGGTATTTTAAGATCTTTACAATCGTGCATATATAAAACCTCCTAAAAGATAATAAAACTTTTCCATTGTATAACATTGTACCATATTTATCACATTTTTCAAACAATAAAATGTTTGTCTTTGGTAACATTGCTATAGAAAATTTCAAGGTGTTGTGTTATAATTTAATATCAACCTTAATGTATTACTTTTAAGGAGGCACTTATGAATATAGTAGACCTTATAATCAAAAAAAGAGACGGCTTTAAGCTGACAAAAGAAGAAATAGAATTTTTTATAAAGGGCGTTTCAGATGATTCTCTGCCCGATTATCAGATAAGCGCTATGCTTATGGCAATGCTCCTTCGTGGTATGGACGATGAGGAAACAAGTGTGCTTACCCTCACTATGGCCAACAGCGGCGATACCTTTGACCTTTCCCCTGTTAAGGGTATAAAGGTTGATAAACACAGCACAGGCGGCGTTGCAGACACAACAACTCTCGTCCTTGCTCCCCTTGTTGCAAGCCTTGGCATACCCGTTGTTAAGATGAGCGGAAGAGGCCTTGGCTTTTCAGGCGGAACTCTCGACAAGCTGGAATCTATCCCCGGCTTTGATATTTCCGTAAGCTACGATGATGCTATAAAATTTGCAAACGAATCCAACATCGTTGTTATGAGCCAGACTGCAAACCTTACCCCTGCCGACAAAAAGCTTTATGCCTTGAGGGATGTTACAGGAACTGTTGACAGTATCCCCCTTATCATCGGCAGTATTATGAGCAAAAAAATAGCCGCAGGTGCAGACGCCATCGTCCTCGATGTAAAATGCGGAAGCGGTGCATTTATGCAGAATATTGAGTCTGCAAGGAAACTTGCCCTTGGTATGCAGAAAATAGGCGAATCTCTCGGAAGACGAGTTATAGCTGTAATATCATCAATGGATCAGCCCTTGGGCAACTACATAGGCAACTCCCTCGAGGTCATTGAGGCCATAGAAGTACTTAAAGGCAACGTAAAAGGCGATCTTCTTGAAGTAGTGCTTACTTTAGGTGCAAATATGGTAGTCAGTGCAGGAAAAGCCGAAACAGATGAGGAAGCAAGGTCAATGCTCCTTAAAAACATCGAAAACGGCGAGGGCCTTAAAAAATTCCGCCAGTTTGTTCTCCAGCAGGGCGGAACAGATAAAATCGTTGATGACTACTCTATCCTTCCCATATCTTCCGTTAAAAAAGCAATCATCGCCAAAGAAAGCGGATATATATGGTCAATGGATACAGCGGAAATCGGAAAAGCTTCTATTGCAACGGGTGCAGGAAGGGTGCAGAAAACTGACCCTCTTGACCTTGGTGCAGGTATAGCCATGAAGGTTCGCCTTGGTGACTATATAGAAAAAGGCGGCTTGCTTGCAGAAGTTTTTGCGGCAACTGAAGAAAAGACAGAAGCAGCAGCAAAACTTATTGCAGATGCCATAGTTATAAAAGAAGAGCCAAACGAGCCTTCAAAGCTCATACTTGATATAATAAAATAATAAAGGAGATGAAAAATATGAAAAGAGCAATAGTTATTGTACTTGACAGTGTTGGTATCGGCGAGATGCCCGATGCAGCTAAATTCGGTGACGAAGGCAGCAACACTCTTGTAAATATCAAAAAACATTACCCTTCTTTAAATATACCTAACTTCATTTCCCTCGGTCTTGGCAACGTAAACGGAGAGGAAACACATCTTCTCGGCACAAGCGGAAGCCCTGTCGGCTGTTTCGGCAAAATGGCAGAACGCTCCATCGGCAAAGACACAACAACAGGCCACTGGGAAATTGGCGGAGTTATGACACTTAAGCCCTTCCCTACTTTTACAGAGACCGGTTTCCCCGCTGAAATGATAGCACAGTTTGAAGAAGCTATCGGAACAAAGGTTTTAGGCAACTATGCCGCAAGCGGAACTGAGATAATAAACGTACTCGGTGATGAGCACGTTAAAACAGGCTATCCTATCGTTTATACATCAGCAGACAGCGTTTTCCAGATAGCCGCACACGAGGAAATTATTCCCGTAGATAAGCTATATGAGATCTGCGAAAAAGCAAGAGAGATACTTACAGGCGAATGGGGAGTTGCAAGGGTCATAGCTCGTCCCTTCATAGGCGACAAAAACGGCAGCTTTGAAAGAACAAAGAACCGCCGCGACTTCTCACTCCCTCCCACAGGCAACACCATCCTTGACCTTGCAAAAGCAAAAGGCCTTACAGTTGCCGCAGTAGGAAAAACCGAAGACATTTTCGAGCACAGAGGCATAACGGTTGCAGAGCATACAACAAACAACGTTGACGGTATCGAAAAGACCATCAACTTCATCAAACAGGATTTTGGTGGTATCATATTCACAAACCTTGTGGATTTCGATATGGTATACGGCCACAGAAACGATGTAGAGGGCTATGCAAAAGCTCTTGAATACTTCGATAGCAAGCTTCCCGAAATAATGGAGGCAATGAAAGAGGACGACATACTCCTTATCACAGCAGACCACGGCTGTGACCCCACAACAACAAGCACAGACCATTCAAGAGAATATGTACCTCTTATCGTTTACGGCAAAAAGCTTAAGGGCGGAGTTGATCTTGGAATACGTAAAACATTTGCCGACCTCGGTAAGACTGTTATGGAACACCTTGGTATAGAAAACGACTTTGAAGCAGAAAGCTTTTTAAAAGACATAGTATAAAATAAATAAAGCCTGTGTAACTTTTGTTACACAGGCTTTTTATCATTAAATATCTTTTGCCTTCTTCCACTCAACATAATCTATAACAGGTGTGGCATAAAGTTCAAAGGCATTTTCATCATGGTGCTTTTCAAAAAAGTCTCTTGCAGCAAGGCACATCCTTAAGCATATCTGCTCAATATCAAGCCTTATATTTTCAACGCCGTCTACTACCGTCACTTCTTCTATATCACATATAGAGCATCCGCAGTTTATGCCAAGATGGAAATGTACATCAAGACCTTCGTCCTCGTTTACAAAGCCCTTGTTCTGATGAAGGAACTCACACCTTAACTGCCAGCAGCGGCTTCCGTTAAGATAAGGCTTTTCATCAGTTTCGTTTTTCTTAAAAAACGGCCCTGCATATTCGTTTACCCATTCTATGTACTGTCTTCCCACATCCCTTGACGGCATACCCTTTTTATCCAGCACTATTTTACCGTCACGGTGCCTTCTCACTACCTCCGGATAAGCTATACCTCCACATATATCAGGTATAGTAAGTGATAAGGCAAGGGCAGACTGCCAGCGTCTGTCTGCAATATTGCTTTCTATCTCCTCTATCCTGTCTAAAAAAGTAAAGCTTGCATCTACCTTACTCATAATCTACCACACCTCTGAAAAATACTCTTTATATCTCCATACCACAGGGAAGCGCTGTTTCAGCCGCCGCCTTATCAAGCATCACGCTTTCATAAAGTCTGTAACCGCCTGCAAGGTTAAGGCAGTCAAAGCCTAAATTTTTAAGCATACAGCAGGAAATATAGCTTCTTAAGCCACTCTGGCACATAACGTATATTGTCTTATCCTTGGGAAGCTCGTCAATATGCTCGCGAAGCTTGTCAACAGGTATATTAACAAAGCCTTCGCAATTTCCTTTTTCAACTTCCTTGGGAGTTCTTGTATCAAGCAGATATACACTTCCGTCCCTGGGAAGAGTATCTATATCATGCCAATGGAACTGTTTTATTCTTCCTTCTGCAATATTTTCTATCATAAAGCCTGCCATATTCACAGGATCCTTTGCAGATGAGAAAGGTGGTGCATAAGCAAGGTCAAGCTCTGTAAGATCAAGGGCTGTAAGGCCTGCATGCATTGCTGTAGCAAGAACATCTATACGCTTGTCCACACCGTCATTACCTACTATCTGTGCACCTAAGATCTTATATGTGCTCTTTTCGAATAAAACTTTAACTGTCATAAGCTTTCCGCCAGGATAATATGTAGCATGGCTTGCAGGTGATAAAAATACTTTTTCATAGTCAAGGCCAAGGTCTTTTGCTGTTTTTTCTGTTATGCCTGTTGATGCAACCGTAAGGTCAAATACTTTAAGCACGGCCGAGCCCTGACTTCCTGTAAAGCGGGCATCTCCTCCGCAGATATTCTTTGCAACTATCCTGCCTTGCTTGTTTGCAGGTCCTGCAAGAGGTATAAGTACCTTTTTACCTGTTATAAAGTGTTTTACCTCTACCGCATCGCCTACAGCATATATATCCTTAACACTTGTTTCCATTCTGTCGTTTACAACTATACTGCCCTTCATACCAAGCTCAACACCTGCTTCCTTAGCAAGGTATGTATCAGGTGTAACACCGATAGCAAGTATAACCATATCTGCTGCAAGGGGTGTTTCACCTTTAACAAGTATTTTTACACCCTCGCCGTATTTTTCAAAGCCCTGTACCTCTTTGCCAAGCATAAGAGATACGCCTTTTTTACGCATCTTTGAATGAACAAATGAGGCCATATCCTCATCAAGCGTGTTCATAAGATGTTTGGGGCGCTGAATAACAGTAACCTTTATTCCAAGGTCTGTTAAGTTTTCAGCCATCTCAAGACCGATAAATCCGCCACCTGCTATGACGGCTGTTTTAACCTCGTTTTCAACAACATAGTCCCTTACACGGTATGTATCCTCAACTGTTCTTACAGTAAACACCTTATCTGTATCAACACCGGGAACTGCAGGCTGTGTAGGTCTTGCACCGGGTGAAAGAAGAAGCTTGTCATAGTTTTCTTCAAAAACCTCTCCTGTTTCAAGGTTTTTAACTGTAACCTTTTTGCTTTCCGCATCTATTGAGCAGACCTCGTGCCTTACACGCATATCTACCTTAAATCTATTCCAGAAGCTTTTGGGTGTCTGCAAAGTAAGGTCTTTTTTTTCTGTTATAACACCACCGATATAATAAGGAAGAGTGCAGGTA
>SVDG01000082.1 GCA_015057875.1 Lachnospiraceae bacterium
TATGGGTATAGATAAGCTTCCGCTTCCGCTAAAGGAGATAGCACTGGTCCGTATGGAGTTTCCTGATGCAAGCCTTAAAGAGCTTGGGGAAATGCTTGACCCGCCGGTCGGCAAAAGCGGTGTTAACCACAGGCTCAGGAAAATAGGCGAGATTGCAGATGGAATAAGAGAGGGAAAGGTGAGTTTAAATGAGTGAAAAAACAGTTACAGTCGGTAAAAGCTTTGATGCCAGACAGGTGGCATTCTTTGTGCAGACTGCGAGCAAATTTGCAAGCAAAATAATGATAACTATTGATAACAAAACTGTAAATGCAAAAAGTATAATGGGTATAATTTCTCTTGGCATCAGCCAGGGTCAGCAGGTAACTATCGCTGCAGAGGGCGAGGATGCTTCTGTGGCAGCTGATGAGATCGCAACAGTTTTAGCATAAAAAATTAAAAGCTTCGGTTTAAACCGAAGCTTTTTTGTTTCTTTTTTATTTCTTTCTTCCTTCGAATTTTTTAAGCATTATAGCAATTACATATAGAAGAACAGTAACTGCAATATAAACACCGTAGATTATAAGGGTCGTTCTTATACTTACAGGAAAGCCTAATTCCGGATGGGAGAAGGCGAAAGCCACAAATGCGATCGCTATAACCGTAAGCAGAATAGCAATAAGAAGAATTTTTGTAGAAAGTTTAAGCTTCATTTATAATGCCTCCTTAAATCAGATCCAGTTTTAATTTCCATATAATTACCCTTTGTACTGCCTTGTTAATAGTTTTTTCAGATATTTCGCCGCTGTTTACAGCATTAATGACCGCGTTTATCTGTGTTTTGTAATCGGAACAGATGACCATATCATTTCCAGCCTTTATGGCATCAATAGCGGCACCTTCACTATCAGTATATTGTGTGATGGCACTCATGTCAAGGTCGTCAGTCATCACTACACCGTTAAAGCCGAGAACGTTTCTTAATATATCGTGTGCCTTGGGTGAAAGGGATGCAGGGCGTTCGCTGTCAATAGACTCCACTATGTTGTGTGATACAAGGATGCTGTCCGCACCGCTTTCGATTCCTGCGATAAATGGTAAAAAGTCACTTGAAAGGAATGAGTTGTAATCCCTTTTATCTACAGCTATGCCGGTGTGTGTATCGGTATTGTTTCCGTAACCCGGGAAATGCTTTAAAACAGACCCTGTTTTTTCCTCCTTCATAACGGAAACAACTGTTTTTATATATTCTGATGTTCCTTCTGCATCAAGACCGGTCGTCCTGTTATAAATATAATCTCTTTTGTCGGTAGATACATCCGCAACAGGTGCAAGGTTAACATTTATACCGATGCTTTTAAGGAGATTGCATTTTTCATAGGTGTCATTTGTAATGGCATCAAATCCGCCTTCTTCATAAAGGTATGAGGGAGAGGGGAAAGGTTTTTCTCTGAACTGTGAGAATTTGCTTACTCTTACAACGATTCCGCCTTCCTCGTCAACCGCCATAAGCATGGGATATTTTGAGGCTTGCTGGCATAAACTTATCTCTTCAAGTATGCTTTCAGGTGTTTCGTTCTCAAAATCTCTTGCGAATAAAACAAAACCACCGATATTATAGTTTTTTGCTATATCTTCAGCACCGCTATGAGGATACCTTACAAGAAAAAGTTGACCAACTTTTTCTTCAAGGGTCATTTCTTCTATTATTTCCTCTGCCTCGCTTTCAAATGGTACCCCGTAGATATTGATGTTTTCTATTTCACCGTTTTTATAATCTATTGTTATGTTTTTTCCTGTATCGGAAGCTTTCGCATCGTTATAAACTATTTCTATTCTTTCATTTTCAGTATTTACGGTTATTTTTCCGTTTTCTATTTTTTCTATAACACCGCTTGTCTGACTATATATATCCTCTGCCTTCGGGGGTGGTGTGCATGCTGATAAAGTAACAATAAATATCAAAAGTAAAAGGATCTTCTTCATAAAACACCTCCTTAACAAAGTATAACATATAAACTATGGATTTTGGCTGATATATTTGATATTATATTATTGAAAAATGAGGTGTTTGATATGCTTTTAAGATATAAAACCGTTCTTAATGAGGGCGAGGCGGAGATAGTTGAAAAGAAATCCCGTTTTATTGCAACGGTAAGGCCTGTTAAAACGGAGGACGAGGCTAAAGCCTTTATTGAGGAGATGAAAAAGAAATACTGGAACGCGACCCATAACTGCTTTGCCTTCCGCGTGGGAGAAAACAGCGAGATCCAGCGTTTCAGCGATGACGGGGAACCATCAGGTACAGCCGGTATGCCAATGCTGGCAGTCCTTCAGGGGGAGGATGTTAAAAATACTGCTGTTGTTGTAACAAGATATTTTGGCGGAACGCTCCTTGGCACAGGCGGTCTTGTGCGTGCATACGGAAAAAGTACTAAAGAGGGTCTCCTTGCAACGGGTATAGCGGAACTTGTAAGATATCGTAAGTATTCGGTTTTATCTGATTATACAGATTCCGGAAAGGTGCAGTATGAGATACTTAATGACGGATATGAAATGATAGATACTATCTATACGGATAAGGTGGAATATATAGTACTTGTTGAGATGGAACAGGTAGAGGCCTTTGAAAACAAAATGATCGAGATATTCAGAGGTAAGGAGACCTTTACTGTGCTTGACGATGTTTATGGTGTGTGGAAAAGCGGAGAACTTTCTGTTCTTGATGAATAATATATGTTTTCCTTGAAAAGTGTGTAAAACAATGATAAAATATTTTGGTGAAATTTTAAGGAGGAGGGTCCCAGATGTCAGGACATTCAAAGTTTGCTAATATTAAGCACAAAAAAGAGAAGAACGATGCGGCTAAGGGTAAGATTTTTACAATGCTCGGAAGAGAGATCGCTGTTGCTGTTAAAGCAGGCGGCCCTGACCCCAACTCAAACGGAAAATTAAGAGAAGTTATTGCTAAATGTAAATCCAACAATATGCCTAACGATACTATCGACAGAAGTATCAAAAAAGCTGCAGGCGGCGGAGACGGAGCTAACTACGAGTCAGTAGTATACGAAGGCTATGGCCCTAACGGCGTTGCGGTTATCGTTGAGGCACTTACAGATAACAGAAACAGAGCGGCGGCCAATGTAAGAAGTGCTTTCACAAAAGGCGGCGGAAATATGGGCCAGAGCGGTTGCGTATCTTTTATGTTTGATGAAAAAGGTATCATCATTATCGATAAGGAAGAAACAGATATTGATGAGGACGAACTTATGATGACTGCTATCGAGGCAGGCGCAGAGGACTTTGCTGTTGAAGAAGACTGCTATGAAGTATCAACTGCACCCGATGACCTTGAAACAGTAAGAGAAGCTCTTGAAGCAGCAGGTGTACCTATGGCTTCAGCAGAGGTAACAATGGTTCCTCAGACTTATACAGCTCTCACAAATGATGAGGATATCAAAAAAATGAATAAAATGCTTGAACTCCTTGAAGATGATGATGACGTGAAAAACGTTTACCATAACTGGGACGAGTAATTTTAAGGCACAGATTTCGGTCTGTGCTTTTTTTATTGTCTGTGTTATATTTAAATGTATAAAAACATAGTGGAGGATAAACATGACTGAAAAACTTTATTACATAGACCAATATAAAACAGAATTTACTGCAACAGTTATTGATTGCATAGAAGATAAGAAGGGATACAAAATTGTGCTTGATAAAACTCTTTTTTATCCCGAAGGCGGCGGACAGCCTGCGGATATGGGTACCCTTGGCTCAGTTAATGTCTTTGATGTTCACGAAAAGGACGATATCATTTATCATTATACAGATGCACCTCTTCAGATAGGGGCAGAAGTCAACGGAAAGATAGACTGGCTTCATCGTTTTGATCTTATGCAGAATCATAGCGGAGAACATATTTTAAGCGGTATCATCTGCAGGAAGTATGGCTGTGATAATGTAGGATTTCATATGGGCAAGGATATGATAACTATTGATTTCAATACAAAAATACCTGCCGAGGATATTGAATGGCTTGAAAATAAGGCCAACGAAGCCGTATGGACAAATGCAGCAGTAGGGGTAAGGTATCCTTCAAAAGATGAGCTTGTGAAAATAGATTACAGGAGCAAAAAGGAAATAGACGGAGAGGTCCGCATTGTTAATGTTGGAGAGTATGACTGCTGTGCCTGTTGTGGTACTCACGTAAGATATGCCGGAGAAATAGGTCAGATAAAGATCATCGGCATACAAAGCTATAAAGGCGGAACAAGGATGGAGATGCTTTGCGGTATGCGTGCCCTTAATGACTACCGCAAAAAGAGCGAAATAACCTCACAGACAGGAGCGCTTCTTTCTGTACCCGCTCTTAAAACTGGAGAGGCTGTTAAAAAGCTTACGGAAGAAAAAGAGGATATGGTTTTTGCCTATAACGGCCTTAAGCTTAAATATTTTGAAATAAAAGCGGATATGCTAGTTAAGGATGTTGAAAATGTAATTGTTTTTGAGGATGACCTTAACGGCAAGGATATGACAGCCTTTGCGGATATACTCATTAAAAAAGGTGCAAAAAGGGCTGCTGTATTTTCTGCATCAGCGGATGGATACGCTTTTACACTTATAAGCACTAAAAAAGATGCCCGTAAATTTGCTGATGAAATGAAAGATGTATTTGGCAGCAAAGGCGGAGGAAAAGATATAAGTGTTCAGGGGATGTTAAATGTGGATAAAGATGTGTTGAAAAATTTCTTTGAACAAAAAGGTTTTGTTATATATTGATTTTAAAGACCCGAAAACGGGTCTTTTTGTTTGCTACGTATAAACATAACTGTTTTCAAGCTTTTTTAAAAATCGATGATCACATACATGTTTGTTTTGTAAAATATTATATAAATTGATGAAAAAACGGTTTGATTTATGTTATTATTAATCTATAATATTATTAATAAAATTTATATTAAATATTGTTATGAGGTGTGATATGTCTACATTTTTAAATATAACATTGACAGCGGCTTTGCCTGTTATTGCATCTGTTGTAATTTATATACTTGATAGAGAAGCTGAATTGGCAAAGAAGATCCCTTATATATATAAACAAGTATTGATCGGTATTATATTTGGCTTTATTGCTGTTTTGGGAACAGAATTTGGTGTTAAGATAGAGGGCGCAACGGTAAATGTCCGTGATGCCGCACCTCTTTGTGCAGGCCTTATTTTTGGCGTACCTTCTGGCATACTTGCAGGTATTATAGGTGGTATCGAAAGATGGTTTGCAGTTTACTGGGGTGCTGGCATGTACACAAGAACAGCATGTACAGTTGCAACTATACTTGCAGGTTTTTTCGGTGCAGGTATACGCAGATTTATCTTTGATGATAAAAAACCTACAGTGTATTATGGTCTTGTTGCAGGCCTTGTTATGGAGATATTCCATATGCTGCTTATCTTCCTTACTAATATGAACGATATTGAATCAGCTTTTAACGTTGTAAAGATATGCTCACCTTGGATGGTGCCTTTTACAGCTCTTTCAGTAATGTTTGCTGTATTCTTTGTTTCTCTCATAGGTAAACAAAAGAGAGAGACTCATCAGGATCTTAAACAGATATCACAGACTTTCCAAAGATGGCTTGCACTTGTTATGGTTGTTGCTTTTTTGGTAACAACACTGTTTTCCTATGTACTTCAGAGCGAACTTTCAAAAAGCAATGCATATAGCCTTCTTTCACTTAATCTTGCAGATGTTAAAAATGATATCAAAGATGCTTCTGATGAAAACCTTTTAAAGCTTAGTCGTAGCATTGCAGAAAAAATAGATAAACTTGATGATAATGATGAAGCTGATCTTAAAGAGTACTGTAAGGAGTATGGCGTATCTGAAATAAATTTAATAAATAAAGATGGAATAATTACACATAGTACATATAGTAAGTTTATCGATTATGATATGAGAAGTGGTCTTCAGTCAGCTGAATTTATGGTGCTGTTTGAAGGAATGGATGAATATGTACAGGTTTATGGACCCGTATCATTCGATAGGACTATTTCACGAAAATATGCAGGGGTAACACTTGCAGATGGAGGTTTTGTTCAGGTTGGATACGATGCCAACAATTTCCAGAAAGAAATTTCCGATATAGTAAAAGGACTTACTGCCAACAGACATGTTGGCGAAGAAGGTCATCTTATCATTGCTGATGCCAATCTGGATATAGTTAGTAATATTGAGGGGAAAGAAACAACTTCTATAGACTTTGAAAAACTTATGATAAACAAAGGAAGCATCAAAAAAGATGAAGCATTTACTTTGGATATCAATGGTGTGTCTTCTTATTGCCTTTATACGGAAATGGAAGGATATTATATTATCGGTATCCTTCCACAGAGTGAGGCATTCTTCCTAAGGGATGTATCAGTTTTCCTCACTGTATTTATG
>SVDG01000083.1 GCA_015057875.1 Lachnospiraceae bacterium
GGGTGAACCTGTCTCCAAGAATCTGTTCTCAACTGCTGTTGTAAGTGTTTCAGGGCAGCTGCTTCCTACGAAACCGCCTGATACAACTGTTTTGTTGTCGCCGATGAGCATAGCAGCCTCAGCGCCTGTTAAAATTTTAACTTTTTTACCCATTTTTAAATCTCCTTTCAGTACAGTAAAATACTAGTTTAAAATAGCTATTAATTACTATTAAATCTAATGTATCACTTTAAGAACATTATACTATTTTCAGATTAAAATACAATATACGCATTGCATAAAAAATTTTGTATATGAATAAAATTTAACAAGCAAAACACACTATTTTAGTCGGATATTTGACTTATTTACATATTTGTGTATAATATAAAATAGCATTAGTATAAATTATAATAATATGAGGTGAACTTATGGACAATGGAAGTGGATTAGAAAAGAAATATGGCCTGCTTACAGCTATAGCAATGGTAGTTGGTATCGTTATCGGCTCGGGCGTATTCTTTAAAGCAGAAAAAATACTTGCTGCCACAGGCGGAAACCTTCCTATGGGAATAATCGCATGGGTTGTAGGTGGTGCGATCATGGTTGCCTGTGCATACAGCTTTGCGCTTATGGCAACAAAATACGAATATGTAAACGGTATCGTAGACTATGCAGAGGTAACAACAGGTAAAAAATACGGCTATGCTTTCGCATGGTTCCTTACCTTTATTTATTACCCCTGTATAACAAGCGTTCTTGCCTGGGTAAGTGCAAGATACACACTTGTTCTTTTAGGGGTTCCGGATATAACTGGCGGCGAATGTATGGCTCTTGCAGCTCTCTATATGATAGCTTCTTATGCACTCAATGCCCTTTCTCCTGTTTTATCAGGTAAATTCCAGGTATCAACAACAGTTATCAAGCTTATTCCTCTTTTACTTATGGCTGTTATCGGTACTATCCGCGGTCTTTCAACAGGCCTTCTTGTTGAAAACTTTACAACAGTAGCAACAACAGTAACACACGGCAATCCTTTCTTTGCGGCAGTGGTTGCTTCTGCTTTTGCTTATGAGGGCTGGATAATCGCAACAAGTATCAACTCAGAGCTTAAGGATGCAAAGAAAAACCTTCCTATCGCTCTTGTTTTAGGTACTCTTATAATCGTAGCAGTTTATGTTTTATACTACATCGGTCTTGCCGGTGCGGTTGAAAACAGCGTAATGATGGCAAACGGTGAAACAGGTGCCCGCATCGCTTTTGAAACTATCTTTACAAAAGTCGGAGGATCTGCACTTTTCGTATTCGTTATCATCAGCTGTCTTGGCACTCTTAACGGACTTATGCTTGGACAGACAAGAGGTATGTACTCTCTTGCAGCCAGAGGAGAAGGCCCTAAGAGCGAAATGTTCTCTCAGGTAGATAAAACAACAAATATGCCCAACAACTCCGCAGTTATCGGTCTTCTTATATGTGCCTTCTGGCTTACATATTTCCATTGGGCAAACTTAAGTGGCGCAGGTCTTCTTGGTCCCTTCTGCTTCGACTCATCAGAGCTTCCCATTGTTGCGGTTTATGCTATGTATATACCTATTTTCATCAACTTTATGCGTATATCTGATGACCCCAATCCACTTAAAAAATACTTTGCTCCTCTTTTTGCATCAGCAGGCTGTGTATTTATGGTAATAAGTGCTTTCTACGCTCATGGTGCAGCGGCAGTTTTCCTTTTCCTTTTAGTAGGTGCTATAATCATGGCAGCAGGAGCTTTATGTTACAAAAAGAAATGATCTGTAACTAAATAACCTATGAGGGGCTTAGCGCCCCTCTTTTGTTTTGGAGGATAAAATGAAAAACATAGTTTACCGCAGAGCTGAAAAAAATGATATACCAGATATGCTTTCTCTTATAAAAGAGCTTGCCGCATACGAGCATCTTGAGCATGAGGCAAAAGCAACGCTTGCGGATTTCGAAAAATGGATGTTTGAAGAAAAAAAGGTATATGCCTTTATGGCCGATCTTAACGGTAAAAACATTGGTATGGCTATATACTTCTATAATTTTTCAACCTGGCTTGGAAAATGCGGGCTTTATCTTGAGGATCTATATATAAAACCCGAATACCGTGGAAACGGATACGGCAAAGGGCTTTTAAAGACCCTTGCGAAAGAAGCCGAAAAAGAAGGCCTCGGAAGACTTGAATGGGCGTGCCTTGACTGGAACAAGCCCTCTATAGATTTTTACTTATCAATGGATGCAACACCTATGGATGAGTGGACAGTTTACAGACTGACAGGCGAAACACTTAAAAAAGCGGCAGAATAAGGAGAGGTAATATGACAAAGGAACAGTCACAGATAGCACTTTATATCGTAGTTTTTATAGTTATAGCTTTTAATATGTGGAAGATGAATAAAAACCTCAATGCACTTAAAAAACAGAAAGAAGAGGAAGAACGCAAATATAAAGAAGCACATAGTAACATAGAAAATGAAAAAGACCCTGAATGAGGGTCTTTTATTTTTTATTCTTTTTTGCGGCTGGGGCAATCTGCAAAGCTGCAGCCCGAACAGGTAGTACAGCCTGTTGATCCTGTCTTTTCTTCTTTTTTGCTTTTTTTGTTGAACAATGCGGCTAAAATAACCACAACTATTATTCCTATAACTATATATCCTACTATACCCATAGTATCTGCCTCCGTTATTGTTTTATATAATTATAAACCCCAAAAACATATTTTTCAACTTATGTATGGCATTTACAAAGCATAGATATGTGTGGTATACTATATAAAAATAATAGGAAATAAGGAGGAGCAATAATGAAGCTTAATTTTTTAACTTTTTTTATTAAGGATATAGACAAAACAATAGAATTCTATGAGCAGCTTGCAGGTCTTAAGGTGGAAAGAAGATTTAATCCCGGTATCGGCGAAATAGTATTTATGGGTAACGGCGGAGATGATACAAAGCTTGAATTTATTAAACCTGCGGCACCCGGACTTGGATATAAACAGGGAAGCGGTATGACAATGTGCTTTTATTGTGACGGTGACCTGGAGGAGTTAAGGGTAAAAACAGTTGCTATTGGATACAACCCCTCTGATATAAACGATAAAGGGCCCGAGCCCACTAACTTTAAAGTTCTTGACCCCAACGGCATCCTTGTTGAGTTTTGTAAGTGATTAAAACCTTGGGACTCTGTCCCAAACCCTGCCAACCTTTGAAAAGGTTGGATCCAAACTTTAACTGAAAAATCCCTATCCAGAATTGGATAGGGATTTTTAAATTAAAATTTAGGTCAAGCCTTTTTAAAGGCTTGCGGGGGTTCGGGGGCAGAGCACCCGAGGTCTTCACTTAAACTCGGCGGAGAGTTTACCTTTGTTCATAAGATCCTTTGCCTCTGTAAGGGCTGAAGGCTCGCTTACTTCACTTTTAAAGCCTATATATCTTAAAATATAGTTTACAAAATCATCATTATAATACTCATAGCTGAATATATCACAATCCTGAAGCTCGCTTTTATGAAGAACATAATCAATAAATTCGTCATAGGTCATAATACTGTCTATCAGTCCAAGCTCCTTCGCCTGTGTTGCGGTATAGACCCTTCCGTCACTTATTTCTCTTACATAGCCCTCGTCAAGGGCGCGGCTGTCACTTACCACCTCAACAAAATATCCGTAATACTCGTCTATCATCTGCTGAAGTATAGCCTGCTGCTCATCATTCATATCTGTAAACATATCCTTGTTTTCGCCAGATGTTATATCCCTTGTTTCTATCCCGAGCTTTTCATAAAGCCCCGTTAGATCCATACTGGACATTATAACACCGATAGACCCCGTAAGCGTCATACGGTTAGCGATGATCTCATCTGCCGCCATAGCCACATAAAGCCCGCCGCTTGCGGCCTCCTGTGCCATATATGCATAAACAGGCCTTCCCGTTTCCTCTTTATAATCCATAAGCTTATTATAAAGCTCATCGCTTTCATATATCCCACCGCCGGGTGAATTGATATAAAGTATAAGTGCTTTATTATATTCATCCTCCGCATAGCTGTCTACAGAGTCAAGCACCCACGCATGACTGTATGTACCCTCAACCGGATATCCATCATAGCTTTCCTGTATCGTTCCCGAAATATCAATTAGCCCTATATACGGATAATCATTATATTCCTCCGGTACCATATCGCTGCTGAAAATACTTGCCACAGCACCTATCATACCGCAGAAAATGATTATTACACCAACAAGGGCCACAAGAACAAGTATAAAGGCATAAAAGCATCCGCTTTTTTTCTCCTTTTTATTATTATTATAGTTAGTGTTGTAGTTGGTGTTATAGTTTACAACTCTTTTTTCTTCTTCTCTTAGAGGTTCTGCCATTCTGTTTTCTTCATCCATACGTTATTCACCCCTTTTATAGAATGTATATGTATCCTGTATTTTCTCAATGGGAACATCTTCCTCAAGGTACATTTCCGTTACCTCATAATGTATATCCTTTATCCTCTGATGGTCTTTTTTCCTTATAACATTAAAAAGCGCATCCTCGGGGAGCGTAAGCATTTCATAAACGCTCCTTACACAAAAATCGTCCACATCCTTTTCATTACGGAACTGTGTCCAGATAGGTGTAAATGAAACCTCTTCTATCTTAAACCTCTCTCCCTCTGTCATAGAAATATCAAGGTCAAGTATAATACCTGCATTTCTTGGCGGAGTTGTCTGGCTTGATATAAAGTTACCGAGAGAATAAATAACAAAGCATTCTCTTTCTGTACCGTCCGCATCTGTGATCGTCTTTATTTCCATAGGCTGAAGCACATGCGGATGGCTTGCAAGGACTATATCAGCCCCGGCCTCAAACATAAGGTCTACCCAATCCTTAAAAATATCCTTTGTGAATGTTTCATATTCATTCCCCATATGCGGCATAACAACAATGATATCAGGGTCATATGCCTTCGCCCTGTGTATATCGTTTTTTATAAGCTGCTCATCCATAAGGTTTACCATATATTCCTCGGGTACCCTTAATCCGTTTGTTCCATAGGTATAGGAAAGGAAGGCAAATTTTATACCGTTTATCTCCTTTATAAATATCTCTTCTCTTTCTTCAGCGCTTGCGTATGTACCTATCTGGTCAAAGCCCTTTTCATTAAGTATATCTATTGTCCTTAAAAGCCCGTCACCCCATTTATCCATACAATGGTTGTTTGCCGTTGTAACAAGGTCAACACCTGAGTCCTTAAGTGCATCAAGGAAGCTATCAGGAGTGTTGAACATAGGGAAATCCGAATACCCGATCTCCCCACCGGCAAAAACAGTCTCAAGGTTTGCCACAACATAATCGGCTCTTTCAAAATACTTTTTAACATCAGTAAAATTATGATAAAAATCATATTCACCCGTTTCAGGATCATACGCTTCGTTATACTGCCAGCTGTGTACCATTACATCTCCTATGGCAGTTATTTTTGCACTATATGTTTCAGGCTCTTTTTCTTCAATTATAATTTCGGTATTTACAGCCTCTTCTGTCTTTTCCGTTTTTTTATCCTCACAGCCAGACAGAATAAAGCATATAATGACCGAAATAAATATCAAGCTTAATCTCTTCATTTTCATCCTCTGTATTTAAGTTTCTCTGTTTCATAAAGGTCGTTGCCGAAGCTATCTATAACAACAACTGCCGGAAAGTCCTCAATATAAAGCCTTCTTACCGCTTCTGTACCAAGATCCTCATAAGCGATAATCTCTGCTTCTTTGATATGGCTTGAAATAAGTGCCGCCGCACCGCCTGTTGCGGCAAAATATACGGCCCCATAATTTTTCATTGCTTCTTTAACATCTATACTTCTCTTGCCCTTGCCAATCATTCCCGTTAAACCAAGTTCCATCATCTTCGGTGCGTATGCATCCATTCTTCCGCTTGTTGTTGGTCCCGCACTTCCTATCACCTCTCCGGGCTTTGCAGGAGTTGGGCCTACATAATAGATTATCTGATCTTCGGGGTCAAAGGGCAGTTTTTCTCCTTTTTGCACAGCCTCGGTCATTCTTTTATGTGCCGCATCCCTTGCTGTAAAAATATATCCTGTTATTTTGACGATATCGCCGGCTTTAAGTTCCCTTACCTTTTCTTTTGTCAAAGGTGTTTTTATTTCCATTTAGCTTTCCTCCTTAAAGACTGGCCTCAGCATGCCTTGTAACGTGGCAGCCTATGTTTACAGCAACAGGCATTCCGCCTATATGTGTCGGATAAACCTCTATATTTACAGCCAGAGCAGTCGTTTTTCCTCCCAGTCCCTGAGGGCCAATACCAAGCCTGTTTACTTCTTCAAGAAGTTCTTTTTCAAGCTGTGCAATATGAG
>SVDG01000084.1 GCA_015057875.1 Lachnospiraceae bacterium
GTTAATGAGTACCTGAGGATAGTTTCCACCGAGAAGGATAAGGCCTCTGATATATGTATGAGCCTTATAGATGTATGCCAGTCGCTTTATGAGGATAAGCCGGGTGATGACACAACTGTTCTTACACTTAAGATGTGTGAGAAAAAAACAGTCAATCTTGTAATAGGTCCTCCTGCTGACCCGGAAAATGATAACAGGATAATGTCGGAGGTAATAAACAGCAAAGGAAAGACTGTTATATGCGGAGGAACAACAGCTAACATAGCCGCAAGGTATCTTGGCAAAGAAATGACTATAGATGTTTCAACAATGACTGATGAAATACCGCCTATAGGATTAATACCCGGCATAGACCTTGTTGTTGAGGGAGTTGTTACTATTTCAAATGCAGTTAAGCTTATTAAGGCCTACAACAGCCCTGTTTATAGTGAAGAAGCAAGAAAAAAGATTAAGGAAAAAAATGGTGCGGCAATGCTTGCTGATATGATAATAAACGAATGCAGCAATCTCAATATATGGATGGGTCAGGCGGTAAACCCGGCTCATCAGGATGCACAGTTTTTAAGGAACTTCAATTATAAGGAATCTCAGGCAAAGGAGCTTAAGGATATAGTTGAAAAAATGGGTAAAGAGGTTAAATTTTCATATACATAAAAAGGTGGCTTGAAGCCACCTTTTTTATTGTTTTACAATAAAACCCCCAGATAGTCTGGGGGTGAGACCAAGCTTTAGCGGAGTGATAATGAAAAAACTCCGTGTTATAATTAGAATTGCTGCTACCAACTGCAAAGAAATAACACGGAGGGATATCAAATGAACAAGCAATATTCAGATGACATACATAGTTTATCACACACTAAATGGTGTTGCAAATATCATATAGTTTTTGCACCTAAATACAGAAGAAAAGCCTTTTATGAAGCAATAAGGCTTAAGGTTGGGTCAATATTAAGACAGCTGTGTGAATGGAAGGGAGTAAACATAATAGAGGCAGAAGTATGTGTAGATCATATACATATGCTGATAGAGATACCACCAAAAATGAGTGTATCAGGGTTTATGGGATTTCTAAAAGGAAAGAGCAGCCAAATGATATATGAAAGGTGGGCGAATGCAAGATATAAGTACCGAAACAGGGAATTTTGGTGTAGAGGGTATTATGTAGATACAGTAGGAAAGAATACAAATAAAATAAAAGAGTACATAGCAAATCAGCTAAAGGAAGACCGAGAGGCGGAGCAATTAGTGCTAGATATAGAAGACCCTTTTAAGGGTAGCAAGTAATATGGTGCAAGCGGTAGCCGTAGGCTGATGTAATACCTTGAGGTATACGCTCTGGGAGCAGGGCTATGCCCGCATAAGCAAAACCGCCGGATAGGCCGGCGGATATTTATTATTATAATTTTTCGTATTTTTTTACGAAGCAAATACCTGTTGTGTAAGGGCCGGTGTGGGAGGATATTGTAGCACCGATCTGGAAAGGAGAGAGGAACTCTGCTTCAGGGAAAGCCTCCTTAAGGTCTTTTTCGAAACCGGGAACTTCTTCCCAGTTATTTGTGGTCCCCACAACAAATGTATAATCTTTGTAGTCTTCACCATTATTTTTAAAATATGCTATAGATTTATCTATAAGCTTCTGAAGTCCTTTTTTTCTGCTTCTTACAACACCTGCTGCGTGTATTTCTCCGTCACTTAATTCAATAAGAGGCTTAAGGCTGAGAAGATTGCCTGCAACAAAGGTCATTTTTCCTATTCTTCCTCCGTGTTCAAGGTGTTTTAAGGAGCCTACCATAAACATGATCCTGCCAACGGGACGCATTTTTATAACTTTATCATAAACAGTATCTATATCTACTGCGTCAGTTCTCATCCTGTTTACCTCTCTAAGCATAAGGGCAAGGGAGCCTGTTGCATGGAAAGAGTTGACAACGTGAATTCTGGAATCTGTATAGGTTTCTTCAAGTATCTGTTTAGCACTTAAAGCAGACTGATATGATCCGCTTAATGTATTTGTTATTGTGAAACAGATGACATCTTTACCTTCATCAAGGCTTGACTTGAATATGTCGATATAATCCTGTATAGACGGAAGGCTTGTTCTGGGGAAAAGGTCTTCTGCAAGCATTTTTTCATAAAATACATCAAGACTGAGTTCTTCTATTTCCTTAAAGTAATTAGTGCCGTCAAGGGATACATAAAAGGGTATTATTTTAATACCATACTCTTTTATCTGCTCAATTGTAAGGTCACAGGAACCATCACTGATTATATCGAATGTTCTCATAAAAAATTCCTCCGTAAATTGTATTTATTTTATCTTTTGTGTCAATAATTATGCTAATGTTATTTTGATTTTACAAAATGATTGTGTTATAATACAATCAAGTGTATATTTATTTACTTATATGATTATACATACTTCTTCATGTAGTTTCAATAACTTTATCGAGAAAAGGAGAAAATATCAAAGGAGGGCCTGAACATGTTTTCTATTGGTGATACAGTTGTTTATCCGGCATACGGTGCGGGTGTAATAGTTGATATAGAAACAGTACAGATCGGTAGTAAAACCGGTACGTATTATGTAATGGATCTTCCCAATGTTAATTTGAAAGTAAGACTGTCTGTAGACAAGGCAGAAGAAGCAGGACTTAGAGAAATTTACAGTGAGAATAAACTTCTTGAAGCAATTTCCGTAGTTAAGGATATACCGGTTGAAAACTATGGTAACTGGAATCAGCGTTATAAAGATAATCTTGAAAAAGTTAAAACAGGCCATATTGAAAAGGTTGCTTTGGTTTACAGAAATCTTTATCTGAGAGAACGTGAAAAGGGACTTTCGGGTGCGGAGAAAAAAATGCTTAACAATACACGCCATATTATTGTAAGCGAGATAATTTTATCCTGCGGTATGAAAAAAGATGAAGCGGAAAAATATCTTGCAAGGGTGCTGTTTGGTTAATATGTGATTAAAATAAATGATAAGGAGGTGAGAAAAATGGAGATGGTAAAAAAAGCCTTTCAGTTTGTGCTTGGAGCAATGGTTGTTGTTGGCTTTGGCGTAATAATGAACTTATTATATGAACATAATTTTTATAATTTTAAAGAGATTATGCCCTGGTACGCATCATGGATAATCGGAATAATTTTCGGACTTATATTTGCTTTAGTAATTGCCCCTGCAATTTCAAACATTATTTTCAGGCATATTTTTTCGGCTGAAGCAAGATTATCAAAAATGAGCAGTAAAGAGCTTATTATAAGCATTGTAGGTGTTGTATGCGGACTTATAATTGCCAACCTTTTAGGTTCGGCTTTCAGTTCCTACGGTGCCCTTGGTACAGCCATAATGATAATACTATATCTTGTTTTCGGGTATCTTGGATACAGGGTTGCAAACAGTAAGAAAGAGGATTTTAATAACCTTAGTGCGGCATTTAAGCCCGCGAGCTCAAAAAAAGCCATTGCAGGCAAGCCTAAAATCCTTGATACAAACGTTATTATTGACGGAAGGATACTTGACCTTTTAAAAACAGGCTTTATTGAAGGTAAGATCATTATCCCTAACTTTGTTCTTGAAGAATTAAGGCACATTGCAGATTCATCGGATTCTTTGAAAAGGAATCGAGGCAGACGTGGTCTTGATATACTTAACGAGATACAGAAGCAGCTTGCGGTTGCAGTGGAAATAGTTGATTTTACATATAAAGAGCCGCTTGAGGTAGATTCACTGCTTCTTAAAATGGCTGAAAAAATGGATGCATACGTTGTTACAAACGACTTTAACCTTAACAAGGTTGCAGAATTCCAGGGGGTTAAAGTTCTTAATATCAATGAGCTTGCTAATGCGATCAAACCTGTTGTACTTCCCGGTGAGGAAATGCGTGTTACAATTATTAAAGAGGGTAAGGAAAACGGACAGGGCGTTGCGTACCTTAACGATGGAACAATGATAGTTGTTGAAGGCGGACACAGGCATATTGGCGAAACAAGGCTTGTACTTGTTACAAGTGTTCTTCAGACTGCTGCAGGCAGGATGATATTTACAAAGATGAAAGACTAAAGGTAATAAGGGGTGTTTATCACCCCTTTTATCGATTTTAACAGACTGCGGTGATTTTATGGAAAACAAAAAATGTACAATTATTATTGCTGCTGCAGGCATAGGGAAACGTATGGGTGTGGATATACCCAAACAGTTTCTTGAAATAAAAGGCAAGCCTGTTCTTTACTATACTGTAAGTGCTTTTGAAAAAAATAAAAATGTTGATTCTGTAATTATAGTTACAGGTAAGGAAAGTATTGAATACTGCCAAAAGGATATAGTTGAAAAATATTCCTTTAAAAAGGTTGAAGCAATAGTTGAAGGCGGAAAAGAGAGACAGAACTCCGTACATAACGCTTTAAATGCATTAAAGGATAAGAATGGTATAGTGCTTATACACGATGGTGCAAGACCTTTTATAATGCAGGAGGATATAGATGAAATAATACTTTCCGTAAAAGAATACGGCAGCGCAGTCCTTGCAGTAAAAAGCAAGGATACGGTGAAAATTGCTGATGAAAACGGCTTTGTTAAGGAAACACCTGACAGAAGCTTTATCTGGAATATACAGACACCACAGGGTTTTGATTGTTCTTTGATAAAAGAGGCATACGAAAAGGCTGAAGAAGACGGCTTTTCAGGTACTGATGACAGCTCTCTTGTTGAAAGGCTCGGTGTAAGAGTAAAGCTGGTTGAAGGACACTATACAAATATAAAAATAACAACGAAGGATGACCTTTTAGTGGCAGAAGGCTTTTTGGAGGGTATGGAATGAAAAAAGTAACAATATATACTGACGGAGCCTGTTCCGGAAACCCGGGTAAGGGTGGTTATGGAGCGGTGCTTTTATATAATGGTCACAGAAAAGAACTTTCCGGAGGATATATTTCAACCACAAACAACCGCATGGAGATAATGGCTGTTATAAAAGGACTTGAAGCTCTTAAGGAACCTTGTAATGTTACTCTTTACAGCGATTCAAAATATGTTGTTGATGCCATTGAAAAGGGCTGGGTAGAAAAATGGAAGAGCAATAATTGGTACAGAAATAAGTCTGATAAGGCTCTTAATGTGGACTTATGGAAGAGACTGCTTGAGCTTTTAAATGTGCACGAGGTAAACTTTTGCTGGGTAAAGGGTCATGCAGATAATGTCGAAAATCAGCGATGTGATGCATTGGCGCGCGGTGCAATTTTACATGATGAACTGATGGTTGATGGTCAAAGTTAACAAAATAAACATAAAAATGAGCGTAAATTTGTAAATTTTATTGACATTGTATTTTGGCTGTGATATTCTAATTTGAGTAACGTTTATTTTTATTTTTTGTTTTATTTTTTAGGAGGATTTTTCGATGAAAAAAGGTACCGTAAAATGGTTCAATGCAGAAAAAGGTTTCGGTTTCATTTCCGTACCCGGCGAGGATGATGTATTCGTACATTTCTCAGCTATCCAGGCTGATGGATACAAAACTCTCGAAGAGGGTCAGGAAGTTGAATTCGAAGTAGTTCAGGGCGCTAAAGGACCTCAGGCTGCTAACGTAGTTCGTTTATAATTCAATTTAGCGTATAGTCATTTTTGCATTGTTGGTGCATTTTGAATATATTATTTAGTGGGTTATAACAAAAGGCTGTCTTATGATAGCCTTTTTTGTTTGTTTAATTATTTGATATTTTACTGCGAAAAAAATTGAAACTGATGTATGGGTGTGGTAAAATAATAAGTCGTGTAATTAAAAAAGGATTTTTTGGAGATTTTTTTAGCAGGGAGATTTTATTTATGAAAACAAAAAGAGAGGATATCAGAAACGTAGCTATTATTGCACACGTTGATCATGGCAAAACCACTCTTGTTGACGAGCTTTTAAAGCAGAGCGGAACATTCCGCAGCAATCAGGCTGTAAGGGAAAGAGTAATGGATTCCGGAGATATAGAAAGAGAAAGAGGAATCACTATTTTATCAAAAAATACATCTGTTCATTATGGTGATGTAAAAATAAATATTGTAGATACACCAGGACACGCTGACTTTGGCGGCGAGGTCGAGCGTGTACTTAAGATGGTAAACGGTGTTGTTCTTGTTGTTGATGCATTTGAAGGACCTATGCCACAGACAAAATTCGTGCTTAAAAAAGCTCTTGAACTTGAGCTTCCTGT
>SVDG01000085.1 GCA_015057875.1 Lachnospiraceae bacterium
CTGTGTCATATCCGTACTCTGCCATGATCTGTGCTGCTGCAAGACCCATTGTTCCAGCGCCGGCGATAACTACTTTTTTAACGTCTTCAAGTTTCATTTTTCTTCTCTCCTTTTCAAAAAGAATTTTTAATAAGCATAATTATGGTTTTGTTGCCAAATTGCCTTATCATTATTGTATCACGGCCACCTGTTAAAATCAACAAACTGGTTTTTGCTTTGTATTTTTTATGAAACATTACTTAAAAAACCCTGTTGCCGATAGGAATTAGATACCGTCTTTATACATTTTTTCCAATCTGTTCTTTCTTTCCTTCCAATCGGGCATAAACCTGTCAAGCTCGGCATAAAAGTCCTCTCCGTGTCCACCTACTTTCAAATGTACAAGCTCATGAAGAACGACCTGTTCTATACATTTTTCATCGGCTTTTATAAGCTGGAGATTAAGGTTTATCTTCTTAAGCTCGCTGTTGCAGCTACCCCATCTTGTGGACATATTCTTTATGGATATATCAGGCTTTTCATCACAATACTCTCCGCCTGTCAAAGCCATCACATTATCAAGCACAGATGCAAACACATCCTTTGCTATAGTAATAAGAAAATCCATATAGATTTTTTTAAGTCTATCCGCATCATCAATATGAGGCGTTGAAAAAATAATGCTGTCCTCTGTAAAGGAGAATTTGTTTTTATCGGCCCATTCAAGTACCAGCCTGTAGCCAAAGCCAAGAAGATACAATATCTTTCCGTCATAAAGATTGCTATCGGGTTTTGTTATACTATCCTGCTCCATTTCAGCAAGGGTCCTTATTATCCAGTCTCCTTTTTTCTGAACAAAACTATCAACTTCTTTTAACAAAGCTCTTTTTGGTGCAGAAACATGTATCTCCCCGTTTCTGTTTATCCTTATATTTATATTTTTTACATCTTTTCTGAAAAGCGTATACTCCACCGGTATACCGGAATAATAGAAGCTATATTTTCTCATAAATTACCACCGTTTTCATTTAATAAGGGGAACAACTTTTTCAAAGTTCATTCCTGACTTATCTACAAGGTCACGTCCGCCTACAGTACAAATATAATCCATTTTAGCCACTTCGTCAAAAAGTTTATCAAATCGTTTTATTTTTTCAATATCTGCTGTAAGTATAGACTTCCTGTCTTTAAGGCTCATTTCGTATGTTATGCCTAAAATATATTTCATAAGGGCTTCCTTTGCTCTTACGGCCTTACTCTTAGGCCTGTCCATAACGCTGATAGTGCCTATTATATATCTATCCATAAGCTTTTTATCACACTCAAAAGAGCGTATAAAATCGCCTATTGAGTTATATGCATCATAGGTATAGCCTATGTTAGGGTCACGGTAGGAATACATAAACATATTTCCGTTTCTTGTTATGCCAAGGCCACAGCCGTATGCACCGCCCTTTATCCTTACCGTATTCCATAAAAATTCACGGTTGATTATAGTTTTAAGCACACTCAGGCTTCCATCATATTCATATCCAATTTCAACATAGTTTGCCGCCTTACCATTATAGGCTACCATGCCGTCAGTTGTAAAAGCCTCCTTCTTTATTTCGGGCAAAACTATATCATAGCTTTCACCTGTTCCCTCTTTAAGGGCTTCCTTAAGAGCCTTTATATGACCCTTAACTTTATCAATATCATCTTTTTCGGCAGCTATGTGGATCCTCATGCCGTTTTTAACAAACACAGTATCTCTTATAGAAATAAGCTCATTGCGGAATTTATCAAATCCCTCATCATAATTATCAAGTATGTTTTTTATAAGGTCATATACCTCAACACCTGATGTCTTTTCTCCATAGCAGGCAGATTTAGAAATATATGAAAGGCTTCTGTTCATTACCGTTTCGTGTCCGGAATTAAGCAGACTGTTTTCTATACCCGTTTTTGCCTCCTGTAATATTTTTCTTATATCATCCTTATCATCAAATTCTGTCTCAAGTATTATCTTTTTAAGCAGTGCAAATACCTTTTCAGCCTTTTCCGTAATAAAACGCGCATTAATGTCATACACTCTGTATACTTTATTGCCTTCAAGATTAAACGCACTTAAACCCGTATCAAAAGAGCCTATGTTCATATTTATCTCTATAGGCAGTCTTTCATAGGTAAGATCTCCTGCTTTAGCCTCTCCAAGTATTATGTTGAACACACCAAGCATTGCAAGCTTATCCATAGGTATTGAAGACGTATCAAACATAAGCCTTAAATAGCTTATTCCATCTGTGTCTATTTCTGTTGCTATTACTCCATCCTCTTCTTCACAGCTGTCAAACTTTATATCCTCGCTTATTTCAGATATATCAACATAAGGTATTTTCGCTATTTCCTCAGGATCCTCAGGTTCTGACTGATAGCTTAAAAGAGCCTCTGTTTCCTTTTCGACCTTTTCCTTATATTCATCTGTAAAAGCAGAATAAACCTCTTCAAGCTCCTTATTTTCGCTGTCACTGTCGTTTAAAGATGTATCCGGATCCATAACAACATAAGCCGCTTTTGTTTCAGCCATCTCTTTAAGAAGCTGCTCAAAATATCCGTCCTTTGCTTTATTTTTAATGCTTTCAAATGTCTTTATCATCTCAAATGAAGGCTTTGCCTCTCCGCCGTTCATCCATGATGATGCCATACTGAAGCCATATATAAGTCCCTTGGGTGTTGAGCCAAAATCTGCCTCTCTTACAGAAAATTCAAGGGCACTCAAAGTAGACTCCACAAGCTCCTTGTCGAATCCGTTTTCAAGTATGTCTTTAATCGTGTCTTCAACGATCTGTTTAAAGTCATCAAATCTCTCAGTATCGGCATTTTCTGCCATAATTGTAAACACTACGTTATAAATGCTTGATGATGACCAGCATACCACATTATCACATATACCGTTTTTAACAAGCGCTGCTGTAAGCGGAGATGAGCTGTTGCCGGCAAGGATATAGCTTAAAATATCAAGTCCTTCGCATCTTTCATAGTCAGTTGATTTGCCCGCAACAAAATTTGCAGTAAAATAAGAGCTTCTTCCGTCATCCTCTGCAAGAGGATACTTACCTCTGAAAAAAGTTTCCGTTACACTAACATTTTCTGAAGGCATAGGAGGAATATAATCTGTCTTTTCACATTTTGAAAGATATTCCCTGTCTATAAACTCCATATATTCGTCTATATCTGCATCACCATAAAAATAAATGTAGCTGTTCTGCGGTGTGTAGTGTCTTTTATAAAAATCCATAAACTGCTCGTAAGTCAGCTTTCTTATATCCTCGGGCACACCGCCGCTGTCATAACGATAATAATCCTCAGGAAAAATCATCCTGAAAATGTATTTATCAAGCAGTCTTTCAGGGTCAGAGTAGCTGCCCTTCATCTCGTTATAAACAACACCCTTAAAGCAAGGCTCTTTGTCCTTTTCCTTATGGATATGGATGCCCTCCTGCATAAAGATCTCCTTTTTTTCGCCTATAAGAGGGTTGAACACAGCATCCATATAAACGCTTATAAGGTTAAAAAAGTCCTTATCGTTAGTGCTTGCAACAGGGTAAACGGTTTTATCTTTAAAAGTTACCGCATTAAGATATGTGTTAAGAGAGCTTTTTGAAAGCTCGTTAAATGGGTCCTTGACACAGAATTTTTTTGAACCGCAAAGAACTGAATGTTCTATGATATGGGGTATACCGCAGTCATTTTCGGGGGGTGTGCGAAAAGCAATATAAAACACCTTGTTTTCATCATCGTTTTTTAAATTGCAAAGCTTTGCACCGCTTGTATGTTCATAAATAAGGCAGCTGCCTTTTAAATCTTCTATATAATCTTCTTTTATAAGCTTAAAACCATATTTAGTCATTTAGTATCCTCCTTTATAGTTCCTTTTTATTATACCAATATATTTAGATACGAACAACTTTTTAAAAACTTTTAAAAAAACTATTGACTTTTATCACATTCTAATTTATAATCATTATCAACAAGTAATAATTATAGATTAGTTTCTCAGAGGAGGTTTATATATGAAAAGATATGTTTGTTCTGTTTGCGGCTATGTGCATCAGGGTGAGTCTTCTCCCGAAAGATGCCCCATCTGCAAAGTAGACTCAAAAAAATTTAAAGAACAGTAAACTCAAATAAATAAAATGATACAGCCCATATCATTTACGTTTATTCTCCCCAATATTAAATACTCTCCATAAAAAAAGATACTTCGTTAAGAAGTATCTTTTTTGTCATTATAACTTAATCTCTCTTTCCGCTACCGCCGCAGGTAGGACACCTTCCGCTACTGCATCTTGTGCAGTCGCTCCTGATATCGTTTCTCCATATATAGCCATAGCCATTGCATCTTGTACAATCACCGTCACCATTGCATGTAAAACAATCCTGTTTTGTAAACTCTGCCTGCTGAGGGTCCCAGCTTCCCGTGCTGCTACTGCCTTTGCCGGAAGAACCTCCTGACATCAATGTAAGAGATGTCCTGCTGCCCGGGTCTACAAGATCAAATTCCTTACTATAGTTGATAATTATTTTAAGAGTATCTTTCTTTGTATAGCAACCGAATGATATACGCACATTGCAGTCCGCATAATCTGAGTTGATATCCGTTAATCCACCCGTGCCTGTATAAGTGAACTCATATATATCATTATAGGTATTTTCGGTAAGGTCGTTCCTGTAAGAGGTGATAAGCTTAAGCTGATAGCCATCTTTTTTAAGAAGGCCTATAAGCTCGCTCTCCAAAGTATCCTTGTATTCAAGAGGAATATCACTGAAGCCATACTGCATACCTCCGTCATTCTTACTGGGTGATGTTCCTGATATATTCAGGAAGCTTCTCAGATCAGGAAGCTTTTTAGAGGATGTATCAACCGTTGCCGCCGGTTTAACCGGCTCAGGTTCAGGCTTGGGGTCGGGTTTAGGCACGGGGGCAGGGGTAGGTGCTGGTGCTGGTGCCGGAGCAGGTGTAGATTTAGGTTCAGGCCACACAACTAAAGAATGATCCGCCCTTTCTCCTGTGTCCTCAAGGGAAAAGCCACTGCCATAATAAATGGTTAAGTTTGTCTTATCCCCTTTATCCATACGTACACCGGCAAACACCTGACATGTATGCGGTTCCATCTCAAGATCGCCTATCTGTCCGTCTCCCGTGTATTTTAAATAAACAGCTTTCACATGAGCCTTGTCTGATTCATCTTCGGTTATCTCTATTGGTTCCAGACAGTATTTTTCTTCCATCAATTTATCAATATATTGCAACGCCAATGTTTCTTCTTCCGGTGACAAATAAAAAACTCGTTTGCGTTTCCCAGTCGGATCCACCTGGCTTTCAGCAGCCTTAACATATAGAAAGTATTCCGGGTCAGGAAGAATAATAATTGCCTGTTCCGTTACAGCAGTTTCTTCCGATACCTGAACTTCTTCCTCCGTTTCCACCGCATCTGACTGCGCAGGAACCTCAGTCTGCTCTGCAGCAGCTCCCTCGGATGAACAGCCTGCCTGGAACATCATCAGTAATGCCAATAACAACAAAATAAATCGTTTCATACTATACCCTCCGTATTTTATCCGCACTAACACTATCAAGCCAAGCGGTTTAATAAAGCCGTACATCCCTCAATTATATCATCATAAGTAACATCAAAATTGCCGGTATACCACGGATCCGCAATGTCCCTTCCGCTTCCCGCAAAGGAAAGGAGCTTATACACCTTACCATCGGGGTCTCCGCCCAATATCCTGTTAAGGTTTCTTATATTATTGCTGTCCATAGCAATTATATAATCAAACTCGTCATAGTCTTTCTTTGTTATCTGCTTTGCCCTGTGAGGAAGAACAGGAACACCTACTTTATTCAATTTATTGACCGTTCCCCAGTGAGTAGTGTTGCCGATCTCCTCACGGCTTGTTGCCGCGGAATCTATATGAAATTTATCTGCAATACCCCTTTTGTTCACCATGTCCTGAAAAACGAACTGAGCCATTGTGCTTCGGCAGATATTGCCGTGGCAAATGAAAAGAATTTTAATCATATATAAAATCACCTTAAAATGTGTAAATTTCCTTGTTATTTCAATGTTTTCTTAACTTTTTGAGCAAATATTTTCTTGTCTAT
>SVDG01000086.1 GCA_015057875.1 Lachnospiraceae bacterium
CCGGAGCCAAACTCCGTAAACTCCTTTATAGTCTGGAGCCTCTTTTCGCTTATCTCCTTAAGCGCCTTGTCCTTTCTGTATAAAAGATAGGCATAAGCACTCCTGTTTGCTCGTCCTACCCTGCCCCTTAACTGATAAAGCTGGGAAAGCCCCATTTTATCGGCATCGTTAATTATTATCGTATTGGCATTGGGTATATCAAGCCCTGTTTCTATAATTGTAGTGCAAACAAGCACATCAATACTACCGTTTATAAAGTCCGTCATAACGCTTTCAAGCTCATTTTCGCTCATCTGCCCGTGGGCAAAGGCAACATTAGCCTCCGGCACAAGCTTTCTCAGCCTTAAAGCCGCTTCTGCTATATTATTGACCCTGTTATGCAGATAATAAACCTGCCCGTTTCTTGAAAGCTCACGTCTTATGGCCTCTTTTATAAATTCGCTGTCAGCCTCCATAACAAATGTCTGCACAGGCCTTCTTTCCCTAGGCGGTTCCTCTAAAAGGCTCATATCCCTTATACCGGATAAGCTCATATGAAGCGTCCTCGGTATAGGTGTTGCCGTAAGGGTAAGCACGTTTACGTTTTCACGCATCTTTTTAAGCTTTTCCTTATGCCCTACACCAAAGCGCTGTTCCTCGTCCACTATTATAAGCCCGAGATCCTTGAAATTAACGTCCTTTGAAAGCAGTCTGTGGGTACCTATAACGATATCCACAAAACCTTTTTCCACGTTTTTAAGCGTTTCCTTCTGCTCCTTCGGCGTATTGAACCTTGAAAGCAGGCTTACCGTAACAGGATATCCCTCCATCCTCTCGGTAAATGTATTAAAATGCTGCTGGGCAAGTATGGTAGTAGGCACAAGATAAGCCACCTGTTTTCCGTCCTGAACAGCCTTGAAGGCCGCACGCACAGCTACCTCTGTTTTTCCGTAGCCTACGTCCCCGCATATAAGCCTGTCCATGACCCTGCCCGTTTCCATATCCTTTTTAACATCTTCAATGGCTAAAAGCTGGTCATCTGTTTCCTCATAGGGGAATTTTTCCTCAAACTCCCTCTGCCATACGTTATCCGCGGAATAGTAAAAGCCCTTTGCAGAAAGCCTTTTTGCATAAAGAGCAATAAGCTCGTCTGCCATGATTGATACCGCCGCCTTGACCTTTGTTTTAGCCTTTGCCCAGTCCTGTCCGCCGAGCTTGTTAAGTTTAACTCTTGTCCCTTCCGCACCTATATATTTCTGTATAAGATCCATCTGGTTCACAGGCACATAAAGATTACCTCCGTCACGGTAGGTTATTTTCATATAGTCCTTGCTTATACCTTCAACATTTATCTTTTCAAGACCGCCGTAAACACCTATACCGTGGTTATCGTGCACAACATAGTCGCCCGCCTTAAGGTCAGTGAAGCTTTCTATTTTGGCACCCTTGGCCTTTGCTTTACCCTTTCTCTTTTTTGCCGCCTGTTCCGTTTTTGATGCGTTTATTATGGCAATACCTATATCAGGCATAACAAAACCGTTTGATAAAAAACCTCTTGTAACAGTAACTGTACCCGCCTTAAGCTTTTTGTTTTCAAGGTCCTCCGTAAAGCCTGTATCTATCCCGTTTTCGTTAAGGAAGGAAACTGCCTTTTCACCATAGCTCCTGCTTCCCGCCAGAAGAACGGTAGCAAGCTTTTTCCTTTTAAGCTTATTAAGCTCATTAAAGAATTCCCTTGTGCCGGGTCTCATATCAAACTCATAGCAGTTTATATCATATTCTGCCTTAGGCACAAAATCCTCTCCGCTTCCCGTAACAGCAGAAAGCGTGACTACATCAAAGGAAGATATCCTTCTTAAAAGCTCGTCATATTTTTCAACAAGCCCCATCTGGGACGGAAGTATCCTTCCGTTTTCAAGCCTTCCCTTATAGCTTTCGTCAAACTCGTTATTTACTGCCCTTGCAAACTCTCCTGTGCGTTCAGGGTCCTTTACAAAAACCATATAGTCGTCTGTGATATAGTCCAATATGGTTTCAGGCTTGTCATAAAAATAATTTATAAGCACACCGGGGTTTTCTACCTTGCCCGTATGCTCGATCATCTCCATGGTTTCAGCCGCATCCATCATAAGGTTATCAAGGGCGCTGTCCTTAAGATATTTTTTCATATTTTCATATTCGGCCCTGTATTTTTCAAGAGCCTTTTCAGCCCTCGCCCTTGTGTATACCGCATCCGTTGCAGGATATACCGTAAAGCCCATTATGTTTTCAACACTTCTCTGGCTTGACGGGTCTATTATCCTTAATGAATCCACCTCATCATCCCAGAACTCTATCCTCACGGGGTTTTCGCTCGTTGCAGGGAAAATATCAAGTATTCCGCCTCTTAAGGCAAACATACCCTTACCCTCTGCCATATCACAGCGTTCATATCCCATATCTATAAGCCTTTTAACAGCCTCCTCGGGAGGGAGTATGTCCCCGCTATTTATCTCAAGCACAAATTTTTCAAACTCTGCCTTTGGTGTAAACTTGCTTAAAGCCGCATCGGAAGACATTATTATAGTCCTTTTTTCACCCTTAAGTATGCTTTCCATTACCGAAAGCCTCTGGGCATCTATCTCTCGGCTATAAACATCGGCACTGTAAAAAACTATATCCTTAGGCGGAAAAAGCACTGCACCTTTATCAAAAACGCTCAAATCCTTAAAAAGGCGTCTTGCTTCCTTTGCATTTTCCGCGATAACGACCGCAGGCCTTTTAAGCTCCTTTGAAATGGCCTTAACGATAAAGCCTGCGCCCGCACCAAAAGCTCCCGTAAGGCTTACGGGAGTGTTTTTGTTTTTTATATTTAAAGTTATTTCTTCAGGTAACGGACCTAATCTTATATCCAACCCTGTCACCTCTCTATACGGTTCATTTCATTCATAGCTTTTTCCGTACCAACTTTAAGCATCATTTCCGCCGCCTTTGCCGCTTTATCTATACCCTGTCTTATAAGGGGCTCGTCATCCTTTGAAAATTTGCTTAAAACATAGTCCGCAAGGTCCCAGCCGCTGGGCTTTTCACCTATACCTACCTTTATCCTGTCAAAAACATCGCTTCCTAAATGCTGGATTATGTTTTTTATACCGTTATGTCCCCCTGCACTTCCCTTCTGTCTTATGCGTATAGCATTTAAAGGAAGGCTTGTATCGTCATAGATAACAAAAAAATCCTTCGCAGGTACTTTATAAAAGGCAAGTATCTGCTTAATGCTCTCTCCGCTTAAGTTCATAAAGGTCTGGGGTTTAACGAGCATGACCTTTTCTCCGTTTATGCTGCCCTCGCCTATAAACGCCTTGAATTTAAGTTTATTTACACTGATATTATTATCTTCCGCTATTTTATCTATTACTCTGAAGCCTACATTATGCTTGGTATTTTCATATTCTTTCCCGGGGTTTCCGAGTCCTGCTATTACCTTCATATTTCCCTCCGAATTTTTTCCACGACCTTTTGACCGTTTTAAAATAAAACGGCCTGTTACAGGATTATTTTACAGCCTGTGCACCTTAAGTGCAACCAAAAACATCCGCTTTTTTCCACAAAAACACACTTTCGTTACCTTGATAGTATATTAAGATATATACTCTAAAATTTAATTGTTATTTAATAGTATAAGTGCTATAATGGTATGATGATATAGTTATGTCCATCTATTATTGAGGAGGAAAGATAATGGGCAGATTATTTGGTACAGACGGAGTGCGCGGCATAGCCAACACTGAGCTTGACGGCGCATTGGCATATAATTTAGGCAGGGCAGGTGCTTTCGTTTTAACAAAGGAATGTTCCCACGCCCCCAGGATACTCGTAGGCTGTGACACTCGCATTTCAGCAGATATGCTTGAAAGTGCCCTTGTTGCAGGTATTTGTTCGGTAGGTGCCCATGCAGTTATTGCAGACATCGTTCCTACCCCCGCCGTAGCCTACCTTATCAGAAAATATGGTCTTGATGCAGGTGTTGTTATAAGCGCTTCACATAATCCTGTTGAATATAACGGGATCAAATTCTTCAACAAGGACGGCTACAAGCTTGCAGACGAGCTTGAAAACGAAATAGAGGAGCTTCTTTTTAACGGGCTTAAGGGTATCCCCTCTCCCATAGGAAAGGACCTTGGCACAAAAAGCCTTGCAGAGCATGCCCTTGATGATTACATAGACTTCCTTACATCTACAACATCCGCTAAGCTTAACGGGATAAAGGTAGCTATAGACTGTGCAAACGGTGCGGCATATAAAGCGGCCCCCATCGCCCTTTTAAACCTTGGTGCTGAAGTAAGCATTATCCACAACGAGCCTAATGGAAACAATATAAACGACAATTGTGGCTCTACCCACATGGAAGACCTTTGTGAGTTTGTAAAAGAAACAGGTGCAGATATCGGTTTTGCCTTTGACGGAGATGCTGACCGCTGTCTTGCCGTTGATGAAAACGGCGTACTTATTGACGGCGATAAGATCCTTGCTATCTGTGGTCTGGATATGAAAAACAAGGGTAAGCTTAAAAACGATACACTTGTAGGCACGGTAATGACTAACCTTGGCCTTATAAAAATGGGTAAAGCAAACGGCATAAAAACAGAACAGACAGCCGTAGGCGACAGATACGTGCTTGAAAAAATGCTTAAAAACGGATACAACCTCGGCGGTGAGCAGAGCGGACACATTATCTTCCTTGACCATAACACAACAGGTGATGGTGTGCTTTCAGCCATTCAGGTGCTTACAGTACTTAAGGAAAGCGGAAAAAAAGCATCCGAGCTTGCTTCCGTTATGCAGGTCATGCCTCAGGTTTTATTAAACGCCCGCGTAAGGAATGACAACAAAAATGCATACCTTGAGGATATAGTTATCAAAGAGGCTATCCATCTGCTTGAAGAGAAATATGAAAATAACGGAAGAGTGCTTATAAGAACGTCCGGAACAGAGCCCCTTATAAGAGTTATGATAGAGGGCACAGATATCAAAAAAATGACAAAAGATGCAGAGACACTTAAGCTCCTTATAGAAAAGCGTCTTCAGTAAAAAAATAAGTTCCCCGAAGGAGGGATATTATATGTGCGGTATAGTTGGCTATATTGGTGCAGGCAAAGCTCAGCCCGTGCTTATAGACGGATTATCCAAGCTTGAATACAGAGGGTATGATTCAGCAGGCATTGCCGTATTTGACGGTGAAAGAATAAATATTGAAAAAGCCAAGGGCAAGCTTGTTAACCTTGAAAATATACTTAAAAAGAATCCCCTTGAAGGCTGTGCAGGTATCGGCCACACAAGATGGGCTACCCACGGCGCACCCTCTGATATAAATTCACACCCCCACGCAAGCGGAGATTCAAAAATTGCCGTTGTACATAACGGCATTATAGAAAACTACATCGAAATAAAAGAAATGCTTATAAAAGAGGGATATGTTTTCCGTTCCGAAACAGACACAGAATGCGTTGCCCAGCTTATAGATTTCCATTACAAAAAAACAGGTGATTTCCTTGATTCTGTTTTTAATGCAGTCAAGGAGCTTGACGGTGCCTATGCCCTCGGTATAATCTGCAGTGATTGTCCCGATGTGATAATAGGCATAAGAAAGGCTGCTCCCCTTATCGTAGGCAAAGGCAAGGGCGAAAACTTCCTTGCAAGTGATATCCCTGCCATACTTAAAAACACAAGGGAAGTTTATTTCCTTGAGGACAATGAGATCGCCATACTTAAAAAGGATAGCGTAACTATCTACAACACCGAAAGAGAAATAGTTGAAAGGGATATATATACAGTAACATGGGATGTATCTGCGGCAGAAAAAGACGGCTATGACCACTTTATGCTCAAGGAGATAAATGAACAGCCCCGTATCATTAAGGAAACTTTAGACCATAGGCTTTTTAAAAATGACAGCGCCCTTGACACAGCCTTCCTTGAGCTTGATAAAATGACCCTTGAAGGCTTAAGCCGTATCTATATAGTTGCCTGCGGAACAGCGTATCATGCAGGGCTCGTAGGCAAGCATCTTATAGAAAAGATATGCCGTATCCCCGTTATTGCGGAGGTTGCAAGCGAGTTCCGTTACAAGGACCCTATACTTGATGAAAACACCCTCGTTATCGTT
>SVDG01000087.1 GCA_015057875.1 Lachnospiraceae bacterium
TCTTCTTTGTCAGTTCCCCTTGACGGCCTAAGTCAAAGGACGCCTGCGGGAAACTTCCTCGAATATGCTGAAAATCATCTATTTCAGCTCTTTATGTTTTCTTATCAGTAAGTAGCTTTAAAGCCGATGGTAACATCGGCTTTTGAAATAAGGTGATTGAAATGGGAAAAACATTGGTTGTTGCAGAGAAGCCTTCCGTGGCAAGAGATATTGCAAGGGTGCTTAAATGCAGCAAAAGTGAAAAAGGCTATATCAGCGGAGAAAACTACATAATTTCGTGGGCGGTAGGACATCTTATAACACTCTGGGATCCGGCAGACTATGATGAAAAATATAAAAAATGGGCTTTCAAGGATCTTCCTATAGTGCCTGAGGAAATGATGATAAAACCAATTGCCAAAACAAAGAGCCAGTTTAGTGTGCTCAAAAAGCTTATGAACTCCAAAGAGGTCGATTCAATAATATGTGCAACCGACAGCGGACGAGAGGGTGAGCTTATTTTCAGGTATATATATTCCATGGCACTGTGCAAAAAGCCCTGTAAGCGTTTGTGGATATCAAGTATGACGGATAAGGCTATAAAAGATGGCTTTGATAGCCTTAAGGATATATCTGAATACGATAACCTTTATTTCAGCGCAAAATGTCGCTCGGAGGCAGACTGGCTTGTGGGTATGAATGCCTCAAGGGCATATTCCCTTAAGTATGATTCCCTGCTTTCTATCGGCAGGGTGCAGACACCGACCCTTGCTATGCTTGTGGCAAGGCAGAAGGAGATAGATAGCTTCGATGAGAGAGTCTATTTTGACGTAACGGCGGATTACGGGGATTTTAAAGGAACATGGACTGACCTTGAAAAGAACGATACAAAGATTTTTGAGGAAGAAAAGGCTGACGAAATAGTTAAAAAAATAAAGGGCAAAACGGGTGTTGTTGCGGACATTGAAAAGGAAGAGAAAAAACAACTTCCTCCTCTGTTGTATGACCTTACGGAGCTGCAGAGAGACTGTAACAAAAAATTCGGGTTTACTGCTAAAAAAACTCTTTCTGTTGTGCAGAGCCTCTATGAAACAAGGAAAATGGTAACATATCCAAGGACAGACAGCCGCTATTTAAGTGACGATATGATACCGAAGATCTATTCCACAATGAGAAGAGTGGAATATGTAAACGAGTTTAAGCCCTATACGGCGGGGATAGATACAAAGAAGCTCAGGATAACAAAAAGGATAATAGATAACAGTAAGGTAAGCGACCATCATGCTATAATCCCTGCAGATAATTATTTTAAAACAGGCTCACTTACGGCTGATGAGAAAAAGGTTTTTGACCTTATCGTAAGAAGGTTTGTATGTGTTTTTTATGATGCATATGAATACGAAACAACAAAGGTAGTTATAAAGGTCGAAGGAGAGGATTTAGTTTCCAAGGGCAAGGTCGTACTTAAGGAGGGCTGGCAGGCTCTTTATAAGGACGACAAAGCAAAGGCCAAGGAGGATGAAGGCATACTTCCGCCCCTTGAAAAGGGAAACGAGGTCAATGTTATAAGCGCTAAAAAGGCAAAGAAAAAAACATCTCCGCCAAAGCCTTATACGGAGGCATCACTGCTTTCTGCAATGGAAAATGCGGGAAGGTTTGTTGAGGATGAGGAAATTAAGGAACAACTTAAAGATTCGGGTCTTGGAACACCTGCCACAAGGGCGGCTATAATAGAAAGGCTTATAGATGTAGGCTATGTTACAAGGAAGGCAAAGGCACTTATTCCTACGCAAAAGGGCATCAAGCTTATAGAGATCGTTCCGGATGAGCTTAAAAGTCCGCAGACAACAGGAAAGTGGGAGAAAGGCCTTTCATCTGTTTCAAAGGGTAAGATGAAAGATGAACGTTTTATGGGAAGTATAAAGAAATTTGTATACTTCCTTGTTAATGATGCTTATTCTTCAAAAAAAGATGTTGTATTTGAAAAGGAAGAAAGAAAGTATAAAAAGAGAAGTGCTTCCGGTGGACTTGGGGCATGCCCTGCCTGCAAAAAGGGCAGGATATACGAAAACACCAAGGGATATTACTGCAGCGAATGGAGAAACGGCTGTGGGTTCACGGTATGGAAAAACTGCCTGGATATTTACGGAGGCAAGGTTGATAATACCCTTATAAAAGATGTGCTCTCAATGGGGATAGTTAAAAACGTGGATATGACACTTCCGCAGACGGGAGAAAGATGCACGGCACAGCTTGCTTTAAGAAGTGATTTTAAAGGACTTGAATATAAAAATGTTACAAAGAAGGAAGGCAATCAGTAAGCATTGCCTTCCTTTTTATATTCCGAACACATAAAATTTGTTTTTGGTCAGAGAATACGTTTTCGAATCCTTAAATTATAGATTTGATCTTATTCATAATGAATTTATATATCAGCTCATACCCTTTTTCACTTAAGTGCAGGCCGTCATACTGAAGGTAGGGCTCGAGGTTTCCTTTTGCTTCCATTGACATAATAGTGTTAAAGTCGATAAGTTCACAGGCGAAGTTATCAGCATTTTTTCTTATTACTTCAGAATAAGCTGATACGGCTTTGTTGGTAGTAAAAGGGAAGATCTCATCCTCTATAAGGGGAGGAGGGGTTATGAATATAATTTTCGCCTTGGTGTTTTTCTGTATAAGCCTTGTTATCTCTGCAAGGTTTAATTCAAACTCTGTTATGGCCCTGTGCTGATAATCGTTAAAGGCACTGTCGTTTGAGCCGAAAAGTATGGTTACTATATCGGGGTCATGATCGATAACATCACGATAGATACGGCGCAGACCCTCACGGGTAGTGTCACCGTTTATACCGCTGTTTATTATAGTCCAGTCCTTGTCTGAAAATTCTTCAGGCAGGGATTTTTTTAGTTTATCCATAAAGCTTACGCCGCTTATAACGCCGTAGCCGTATGTAAGGCTGTCACCAAAGCCTATGTAAGTTATTTTATCCATTATAATTCCTCCAGAAGGGTGTAAAAGCCAGGGAAGGAGATATCAACACATTCCGAGCCGTCTATAACAGTTTCGCTGTCTGCAAGGAGAGCGGCTATTGCCGCGGACATCGCTATACGGTGGTCGTTGTGGGTGTTTATAACTGCTCCGCCTTTCATAAAGGTGGGGCCGTTTATAATAAGCCCGTCATCGGTTTCTGTTATATCAACGCCAAATTTTGAAAGCTCATCGGCTGTTGTTTTTATTCTGTTGGATTCCTTGACCTTAAGCTCCTGTGCGTCCTTTATAACGGTTGTTCCATCTGCCATAGCGGCGGCTACAGCAAGGACGGGTATTTCGTCTATAAGTTTTGGTATCAGGTCGCCCTCTATAACAGTTGCTTTGAGTTTTGACGATTTTACTGTTATATCGCCTACAGGTTCACCATTTAAAAGTTTTTCATCAGAAATGGTAATATCGGCACCCATTGCTTCAAGGGCAGTTATTATACCTGTTCTTGTGGGGTTAATACCAACGTTTTTAATTGTGATACAGGCGTTTTCGGAAGTCGCCGCGGCAACCATAAAATAAGCGGCGGAGGATATATCTCCGGGAACGGTTATTTCTTTTGCATAAAGTTCTTTTACAGGACGGCATATTATCCTGTTGCCGTCTTTTTTAATATCCGCACCCATAAAGTTAAGCATTATTTCTGTGTGGTTTCTTGTGGCTTCAGGCTCGATAACAACGGTTTCGCCTTCGGCATAAAGACCTGCAAGAAGTATTGCACTTTTTACCTGTGCACTTGCAACGGGAAGGGTGTAGTCTATGCCTTTAAGTGGCTTTCCTGTTATTGTAACGGGAGCGAGTATTTTATCCGGTGCTGTGCTTTTTATATCAGCACCCATAAGGGATAAGGGCTTGGCAACTCTGTCCATGGGTCGTTTTTGTATGGAAGAGTCACCTGTTACGCAGGAAGTGAATTTCTGCGCGCTTAAAATACCGCTCATAAGCCTTAAGGTAGTGCCGCTGTTACCTACATCAAGGACAGAAACGGGAGGGGTAAGACCGTTAAGGCCTTTGCCGTGGACTACTACTTTTTCTTTATCCATTTCTATATCTATACCCATATTTTTAAAACAGCCTACGGTTGAAAGACAGTCGTCACCGTTTAAAAATCCGCGGATCACTGTATCGCCTACGGCAAGGGAGCCGAACATAACGGCACGGTGGGATATGGATTTATCGCCGGGAATGGTTATGACAGCGTTAAAGGCTTTTACAGGTTTTATAGTCTTTTTCATATTTTACACCTTTACTTTATATGTACATCGTAGTTATGTCCGCGCAGGAGACGTACACTTTTTTCTCTATCCTCTTCGCTTGCGAAGGATATGAAAAGGGGTGCGTCTTCCTCACGGCTGTTTACGATGCCTATATTTTTGATATTTACACCGTTGCTTGAAAGAAGAACGGCTATTACTGCTATGCTTCCGGGTCTGTCAAGAACATCGACAACTATCTCAAAGCGTTTGGTTATAAGGCCGGGGGTGTTGTTTGAGAAGTTATCTCTGTATGTCTTTGCTTCATTAAGGAGAGAGTAAATGCCTTTTTTATCCTCTGCCTCAATGCGGCTTTTAAATTCGTGTATCGTGTTTTCGTATGACTCGAGAACTTTGAGTATCTCTTTTTTGTTCTCTGTGCAGATGCCTTCCCACATCTCGGGACTGGATGAGGCTATTCGGGTTATATCCTTAAAGCCACCGGCTGCAAGCATTTGCATACGCTGATTTTTGCCGTCAAGCCTTTTTACGTTGTTTACAAGGCATGAGGCTATTATGTGGGGAACGTGGCTTATGGATGCCACTATATAATCATGTTCAAAGGGTGATACCTCAACGGGGAGGGCACCTATTGTTTTTAAGGCTGATTTGAATTTTTCGGTTTCCTCTTCGGGTACGTTGTCCGAGGGGGCTACTATATAATAGGCGTTTTCAAAAAGATGCTCCTTTGAGGCAGTATATCTGAATTTTTCAGAGCCTGTCATAGGGTGTCCGCCTATGAAATATACCTTATCGGAAAGATTAAGCATATTTTTATAGATATTTCCCTTTGTGCTGCCCACATCTGTAAGTATACAGCCTTTTTTTACGTATTTTGAAAGCTCTGTGGCAGAAGGGTAAATGTAGTCAACAGGAGTGCAGATAAAAACTATATCGCAGTCCGAAAACTTTTTATCTATGGCTGTTGTTCCTTCATCTATAACGCCGTCAGCAAGGGCCAGCTTAAGAACATCCTCGTTACGGTTGGAGGCCACTATTTTTTTAACGCCGATACGGTTTTTAAAGGCTTTGGCGAGGGAGCCGCCCAAAAGACCAAGACCGACTATACCTACGGTTTCATACATTTAAAACACCTTCCCCATAATGGAAATCAAAGGCTTAAGTTCTTCTGAAAGTATCCTGAACTCCTCGGGGTCGAGGGACTGGGGCCCGTCTGAAAGTGCTTTTGAGGGGTCAGGGTGTACTTCTATGATAAGACCGTCTGCACCTGCTGCTATGGCGGCACGGCTTAAAGCGGGAATATATTCCCTTACGCCTGATGCGTGGCTGGGGTCAACTATTATAGGAAGATGTGATTTGTTTTTGATAACAGGGATAGCGCTTATATCGAGGGTGTTTCTTGTGCTTGTTTCATAAGTCCTTATACCACGCTCGCAGAGTATTACGTTGGGGTTACCCTCGCTCATTATATATTCTGCTGCATTTAACCACTCATCTATCGTTGCGCAAAGTCCTCTTTTAAGAAGCACGGGGAGACCTGATTTGCCTGCCTGTTTAAGAAGCTCGAAGTTCTGCATATTCCTTGCACCTATCTGGAGGATATCAACGTAGTGCTTTGCATATTCGAGAGCCTTTTCGCTTGTTACTTCTGTTATAACTTTAAGTCCTGTTTCTCTTGCTACTTCTGACATTATCTCAAGGCCTCTGCCCTCAAGGCCCTGGAAGGAGTAAGGGGAGGTGCGTGGTTTGTAAGCTCCGCCTCTTAAGATCTGTGCTCCGCCCATCTTTGCCGCATAAGCGGATTCGAGAAGCTGTTCCTTGCTTTCTATTGCACAGGGGCCTGCCATAATGGCA
>SVDG01000088.1 GCA_015057875.1 Lachnospiraceae bacterium
TATCTCCCTCCTGAAGACCTGCCTCTGCGGCACCGCTGTTTTCAAGCACCTGTGTTATATACGCACCCACAGGAAGACCGTATTTGTAAGAAAGCTCATCATCAACATCCATTCCCACTATACCGATATAAGGCTTGGGTACAGTCCCCTCTTCAAGAAGCTGTTCAAGTATTGGTAAAGCAATGTTGCTTGGTATAGCATAGCCTACACCTTCGATCTGGCTTGATGATATTTTTGCTGTATTAACACCTATTACCTGACCCGAATAGTTTACAAGGGCACCGCCGCTGTTGCCGGGATTTATGGCTGAGTCTGTCTGTATGACCGTAAGGGCAATATCATCAACAGTTATTGTTTTAAGCTTACTGCTTATCATACCTCCTGTTGCAACCTTTCCTTCTCCCAATGCGTTACCGATAGCTATAACATCCTCGCCTACGTTTATGCTGTCACTATCGCCGAATTTTGCTATCCTTACCTCTTCAACACCGGCTTTTTCAAGGTCATCCTTAAGCACAGATATCACTGCAAGGTCTGATGAAGGGTCTTTACCGACTACCGTTGCCTTAACTCCGTCTTCCTCACCTACGGAAACAGAGATGTTTGTAGCACCATCCACAACGTGGTTATTTGTTGCAATGTATATCTTGCTTTCATCCTCGCTGAATATTATACCTGAGCCCGCACTTGTAAATTCGTAGGGTATAGTAAAACCGTAATAGTTCTGGTTTGTTGTTCCGCTTATCGATATGTTTACAACTGAAGGGAATACTCTGTTGATCACCTCTATAGCCGCATTAGGCTCTTTTGATGCAAGCATAACAGTTTCAGTTGATGTTGTTTCAAGGGTACTTGTCTTTTTGTTGTTATCCTTTACAAGATGTTTCACAAGTCCATATGAAGCACCGGCACTTGCGCCGCCCACAACACTTATTATAAGTAAAGCTGCAACAAATTTTAATATTCCACCCTTTTTATGTTTAGGTTCTTTCTTCGTTTCCCTGAAAATCTCATTATTTTCAGGTTCAGGCTCTTTCATAACAAAATTATTTACCTCTGTTCTTGTAACAGCATTTTCTTCATTGTTATTTTTTTCTTCTCCCACTTTTCTGTAGGTGTATCTATATTCATTATCTTTCATTTCTTCGTTATAGAATTTATCGTCCATAGAATTACCTCCTTTATTTTATATTTATATATTACCCACAAATTATGTCCAAAATATGAACAAAAGGTAAATAATTTTTTAATAAAAAACCGTATCATATTAAAACGATACGGTTTAAATATATTTTTGTTTATTTTTTAGGTGGTCTTGGGCCATAGAACTGATAATAATCTGTCTTTATCCTTCCGTTAAAAAGCTTACGCTTCGCATCGGCCTTTCTGCCAAAGAGCTTTTCAAAATATTCCATTGAAGTTATAACATATGCTGACCATGTGGGATTGCTTCTGAATATACGTCCCATATCCTTGTAGAGCTGTTCAACCTCTTTAAGCTCACCAAGTCTTTCTCCATAGGGAGGATTTGTTATCATAACGCCGTAATCACCCTTAAGCTCTGCCTGCTGGCAGGGTTTAACGCTGAAATGTACACAGTCATCAACACCAGCCTTAACAGCGTTATCTCTCGCAAGATCAATAGCCTCCTCGTCAATATCGCTGCCGTAAATAACAGGCATACAGTCGTAATTTATGGCCTTATATGCATCTACTCTGACATTTTTCCAGATACTTTTATCTATGATATTTGTCCAGCCTTCAGCCGCAAAGCTCCTGTTTAAACCAGGTGCAATATTTCTTGCTATAAGCGCCGCCTCTATCGGTATAGTACCTGAACCACAAAGGGGATCCAAAAGTATTCTGTCTTTATTCCAGAAGCTTAGCTCAACCATAGCAGCCGCAAGGGATTCCTTAAGCGGTGCTGTCATGGCGTTTGCCCTGTATCCTCTTTTATGAAGGCCTGAGCCTGATGAATCTATAGTAAGTGTTGCTATATCGTTAAGAAGGGCCACCTGTATAGTATACTCTGCCCCTGTTTCGTCAAACCAGTCAACATGATATTTTGTTTTCATCCTTTCAACAACAGCCTTTTTAACTATCGCCTGGCAGTCAGAAATGCTGAAAAGCTTTGATTTAACAGACTTACCTACAACGGTAAACTTTCCGTCAAGGGGAATAATATCCTCCCACGCAACAGCCTTCGTTCCCTGAAAAAGTTCCTCAAAGGAAAGGGCCTTGAACTCTGCCATTTTTATATGCACTCTTCCCGCACAGCGAAGCCATATATTGGCTCTCGCTATATCTTCCGGGCCACCTGTAAACTCAACTCTTCCGTCAAATGTTTTTATATTTTCAAAGCCAAGCTTTATACATTCTCTTTTGACACAGGCCTCAAGTCCAAATGTTGTTGTCGCAATTATATTGAATTTATTCATATTCGATCCTCTTATACTAAAATTACTTGTTTCCTTAAGATTATAACAGATATCTTTGCCAAATGCACTTTAAATGCTTGAAAAAGAGTTAAAAAAAAGATATTATTATAAAACTGATAATTAAAATATAGAACGGAGAAATTTGATGTATAAACTTCTTAAAACAGAAGGAAGAGCTAAAAGAGGCGAGTTCCACACCCCTCACGGCGTTATCCAGACACCGGTTTTTATGAATGTTGGTACTCTTGCCGCCATTAAAGGTGCTCTTTCCACTGAAGACCTTGAAAGGATAAAATGTCAGGTCGAGCTATCAAACACATACCACCTCCATCTCCGCCCCGGTGATGAGGTAGTTAAAAAGCTTGGCGGACTTCATAAATTTATGGTATGGGATAAACCTATACTTACAGACTCCGGCGGATTTCAGGTTTTTTCCCTTGCGTCATTAAGAAAGATCAAAGAGGAAGGCGTTTACTTTTCCTCACATATAGACGGAAGGAAAATATTTATGGGTCCCGAGGAAAGTATGCGTATACAGTCAAACCTTGCATCAACAATAGCAATGGCCTTTGACGAATGTCCTTCTGCCGTTGCTGAAAGGAAATACGTTGAAGACTCTGTAGCAAGAACTACACGCTGGCTCCACCGCTGCAAGGCAGAGATGGCACGCCTCAATTCCCTCGATGACACCATAAACAAAAAACAGATGCTTTTCGGTATAAATCAGGGTGCTATTTTCGCTGACATAAGAAGGGACCACGCAAAGGCTATTGCAGATCTTGACCTTGACGGCTATGCCATCGGCGGACTTGCCGTAGGAGAAACTCACGCGGAAATGTATCACATAATCGAGGAAACTGTTCCATACCTTCCCCAGAACAAACCCACATACCTCATGGGCGTAGGTACACCGGAGAACATCCTCGAAGCCGTTGACAGAGGCGTTGACTTCTTTGATTGCGTTCTTCCCGCAAGAAACGGAAGACATGGCCATGTATACACAAACAAAGGAAAGCTTAACCTTATGAACGCCAAATATGAGCTTGACGATACACCCATAAGCGATGAATGTAACTGCCCTACCTGCAGACGTTATTCAAAAGCTTATATCCGTCATCTTTTCAAGGCAAAAGAAATGCTTGCTATGCGTCTTTGTGTTATCCATAACCTCTATTTCTATAATACTCTGATGGAAGAGATAAGAAATGCCCTTGATGAAGGTAATTTTGCACAGTATAAAAAGGCAAAATTAGAAGGTTTTAAAGAAAATAGCTGACAAAAACCATAAAAACTTGACGAGAACAGGTAAATTTCTTATAATATAGTTTGTTGTAGAAATATACTTATAACTAACGCATACTTTAAACTTTATGCTTCGTATATTTTATCGACCATAATAATCAAAGGGGAGTAGACTAATGAACAATTTATTATTCTTAATGGATGTAAGTACAGCAGTTGACGCAACTGAGGCAGCTCAGTCAGGCGGATTTGACGTATTCGGATTATCTCTCGCAAACCCTATCACAGCGGTTATCGTTTACGTTGTTGTTATCTTACTTTTTATGTATGTATTATCAATCAGACCTCACAAGAAAGTTGAAACAGCTGTTGAGGAAATGCGTAAGAGCGTACAGATCGGCGACCCCGTTCTTCTTGCAACAGGATTCTTCGGCAAAGTTGTAGATATCACAGCTGAGTGCTTCATCGTTGAGATCGGTTTAAACAAAGGTGTTCGTGTACCCGTATTAAAAGACGAGATCATGAATATCAGAGAGCCTAACCTTTCCAACAAAGAGATCGAAGTTGAAGAGCCCCCGAAAAAGGGTCTTTTCGGACGCAAGAAATAATTTGATTTGTTCTTTAAAGGCATCTTCTAAGATGCCTTTTTTGTTTACAAAATCGTAGCGAGGTAATTTTTATGGATTTAAAATCATCAGGTGCTTTTTCGGTTTTTATCGCCTATGTTTTCTGGGGCTTGCTTACCCTCTTCTGGAATCTTCTCGGCGATGTCAATTCCGTATACATACTTTTCCAGAGAGTAATATGGTCTGCTGTTTTTATGGGCATACTCCTTCTGCTTTCAGGTAAGGCAGAAAAAATCAAAGCAGTTTTTAAGGATGGGAAAATGCTTATACGCTGTTTTGTATGCGGTATACTGATAACCGTTAACTGGGGTGTTTACATATATGCTGTAACAAGCGGTCATGTTCTTGATGCAAGTCTCGGCTACTTTATCGAGCCTATAGTTGTAGGTATGATGGGAATGATACTTTTTAAAGAAAAGCTGAGCAAAGCAGAAAAAATAACATTCGTTTTTGCTATGGCAGGGCTTTTATATATGCTCCTTTCAACAGGAACATTCCCTGTGCTTTCGATCGTTATAGCTCTTTCCTTTGCTGTATACGGAGCTTTCAAAAAATCCCTTGCCCTTGAGGCAGGAGTATCCCTTTTTATGGAAACACTTTGCATTGTACCTATAGCACTTTTATTCACTCTTTTTGCAGAGAGCAAAGGCATAGGTGCCATAGGCGTTTTGCACGGCTGGAGTTTCCTTCTCCTTCCCGCATGTGGAATAGTAACAAGCATCCCTCTGCTTCTTTTTAATATAGGCGTTAAAAAGATACCCTATTACCTTTCAGGCATAATAATGTATGTAAGCCCTACCCTGCAGTTCCTTACAGGAATACTTTTCTTTAAAGAGGCTCTCGATACAAACAGGCTTATAGCCTTTGCCGTTATATGGATAGGTATTGCGTTTACAATGTATGAACAGATAAAGCTTATAATAAAGGATACAAAAAAAGAGGCGTGATAAACCAATGCTGTTCGGCAGAGGGCCGAAACTGTTCAGTTTCCGTCCCCTGCTTCTTTTTGCCATTTTGTGGTGTTCGGTTTTGACAATCACGGATTAGCTAAATTGGCATCATAGAAAAACCAATAATTTTTATTGACGCAACAATATTTGTTGAATAAAAAATTGCCGGTTTGGTGTGATTTCGATTTAACACGGCTATTTCCCTGTGATTTCAGGGCGTTTTATAGAGGATTCTGAAACTTTATGGATTAGAAAAATACGAAAAAGGGAAACTTCAAAATTAAGAATTTATAAGACAGGGACAGATAGTCGTGACATAGGAAATCACTACCGCAGGGCGACCTGCCTTGCGGTTTTACATACATCGTCTATTGACTAAGACAGGAAGCGACTTCCGTGTCACCTTTTTTACGAAAGTCAGGAATATTTTGAAAAGATATCTATCGTTTTAGCAAATAATGTGGTACAATATATAGGTTAAACAAAGCTGAATAATGAAAATAGGTTAACCTTAGCCAAGGGGATGGTATACCCTTTTATATTGTTACCCAAACTGGATTACGGTAAAAACGCAATTCCACTTGGGTAGCATAAGGTTTTCTTTCTATTCGAGCTTTGTTTGGCGACAATCGGGGTTGCGTTTTTCGGTGTGTGCGACTTCGGTTACACACACTTTTTATATTCAGGAGGAAAAGACAATGAAAAGAATCTTAGCACTACACCTTGTATTGATTATGCTGATGTCGCTGACTGCTTGCGGCAGTGGAGACACTCAGACCCAGCCAGACAACAA
>SVDG01000089.1 GCA_015057875.1 Lachnospiraceae bacterium
TCACCATGACGATAATACAGAGGTGCTTTACCTTAAGGATGCCGTTGCTACATTTTCTTCATTTACATCTGCACCCGAAACGATTGAATTTTAAATATAATTGCCCCTTGGGATATTTCCCAAGGGGTTTTTGTTGTATAATTAAGACAGAAAATGTTTTTATGCGTATATATCTTAAGATATATTCATATACGGAGGAAGATAAAGTGGAAGCAATGTTTATGTTTATCGTGTGTTTTGTTGCAGGAATAGGTGCCGGACTTGGCACAGGGTTTGCGGGAATGAGTGCCGCGGCTGTTATAAGTCCTATGCTTATAACCTTTTTAAAAATGCCTGCCTATGAGGCTGTTGGCATAGCTTTGGCAAGTGATGTGCTTGCAAGTGCGGTAAGTGCCTATACATACGGTAAAAATAAAAACCTTGATATAAAAAACGGCATAGTTATGATGGTGACAGTGCTTTTGTTTACATCTATCGGAAGTTGGATTTCAAGCCTCGTGCCTGATACAACGATGGGAAGCTTTTCGGTATTTATGACAATGATCCTGGGTATAAAATTTATTGTTAAGCCAGTGATGACAACAAAGGAAAGCATGGAGAAGCTGGATAAAAGAAAGAGGCTTATCCGTTCATTGATTTTTGGTGCAATGATAGGTTTTATATGCGGTTTTGTCGGTGCTGGCGGTGGGATGATGATGTTGCTTGTGCTTACAAGCGTGCTTGGATATGAGCTAAAAACAGCTGTTGGAACAAGCGTTTTTGTAATGGCTTTTACAGCCTTTACGGGTGCAACAAGTCACTTTGCCATAGGGGGTATGCCTGATATGTTCTGTCTTGCAGTCTGTGTTGTTTCAACATTTATATGGGCTAGGATAGCGGCAAAATTTGCAAACAAGGCAAAGCCCGAAACATTGAACAGGTTAACGGGAGTTATACTTGTGATACTTGGTGCAGCTATATTATCGGTAAGCTTTTTATAACGGAGGAAGAAAAATATGAATGAGAAGCTTTTTTTAAGCAGTATAGAAAACATTATGAGCAGCGAGCAGACTCTGCAGTTTGCCCAGGAGATGGGTATGCGTTTTAACAGGCTTATGTCTTACTATAAATGTGCTATGATGGAGATAGAAACAAAATTCAGAGTGCTTAAGGAAGAATACTCTTTAAGACATGACCGAAATCCCATAAACAGCATAGAATCAAGGCTTAAAAGAATGCAGAGCATAAAGGAAAAACTTGAAAGAAGAGGGGAGCCCCTTTCCCTTACGGCTATAGAGGAGGAGCTTAATGATGTTGCGGGTATAAGGGTTATATGCTCTTTTACAGAGGATGTTTATACTATTGCCGAAACTTTTCTTAAACAGGATGATATAACGCTTATAGAGAAAAAGGACTATATAAAAAATCCCAAGGAAAACGGCTACAGAAGTCTGCACCTTATTGTTGCTGTTCCTATTTTCCTTGAAAACGAAAAGAGGATAATGAAGGTAGAGGTACAGCTGAGAACTATTGCAATGGATTGCTGGGCAAACCTTGAGCATCAGCTTAATTACAAAAAGGACTATGATTTTACAGAAAAAATGAGAAAAGAACTTGCAGACTGTGCGATGCTGAGTGCACAGCTTGATGAAAAAATGGATGAATTAAGAAAAAAAGTTTCAATTTAACAGAACTTTTAAATTATGTTTTAAGTCTAACTCTTATAATGCCTTAAGGGGGAATGTATATGAAAAAACTTTTGATCCCGGCTGTTATGGCTGCTATGCTTATATCATCTGTGCCTTTATATGCAGACGGTAGTATAAAAGTTGTGGTGGATGGCAATAAGCTCACTTTTGACCAGCCGCCGGTTATTGAGGATGACAGGGTACTTGTGCCATTAAGAGCGATTTTTGAAGCACTTGATAGCAATGTTGATTATATAGATGAAACAAAAACCGTAAGTGCAAGAAGGGGAGAAAGAGTAGTTTCTCTTAAAATAGGAGATAACAGCATGATCGTAGCTGACAGGGGAAGTGCTGAAACGATAAAGCTGGATGTTCCTGCAAAAATAATAAACGACAGGACTATGGTACCGGTAAGGGCCGTTTCTGAAGGACTTGATGCTGATGTAAGATGGGATGGAGATACAAAAACGGTATATGTAGAGAGAAAAAAAGGACAGCACGAAATTTCATCTGTTAAGCTTGATGCTGTATTAAAAGGTGATGACGGAACGGGGCTTGTTGATTTCTATTATTCCTACCCCGTTATAAAAAATGAGGAAAATGACCCTTTTATAAAAGCTATAAACGAAACATATAAAAAAGAGACAGAGGCCTTTTATGAAAGTGTAAAAAATGAGTATCTTAAGGACGCCGAGATGCGTCACAGCTACGCGAAGGATAATGAAAATTCGGAATATGTCGGATATATGAGATATCCTTTGATGACGTTTTTTATTGATTATACGGTAACATTGGACAGAAATGATCTTCTTTCCATAACACAGGTCTATTACAGCGATCTTGGAGGGGCTCACCCTATAACATCAAAGGTATCAAGAACATTTGACCTTAAGGCAAAAAAACAGCTTGGGCTTGGAGATATACTTGAGGGCACGGAAAGGGAAATAGAGGTTGCCGCATTCAGAGCATTTGACCAATATCTTGAAAAAGAGTTTGGTGAATATCCCGATTATGCCGCTACGGTAAAAAGTGATATGGAAAAGAAATTTGATAATATATGCTACTATTTAGATGATAATGGGCTTGTTATATATTATCAGGTTTATCAGGTAGGCCCTTATGCAATGGGCTATCCTGAAGCAAGGATGTATTACAAAAATAATGAGGATGTTTTTAAAACAGACCTTTCAGGTGCCGAGCTTGAAAACCTTGTTTTTAGCCTTGACGGTAACCCTACAACAGGATATGAGTGGACTGTTGGTGGAAAAAGCGACAATATAGATATAGAGGTGGAATACGCAAGCAAGACACCTTTGGAGGCTACTGTTGGTGTGGGCGGAAAATACAAATTTACCGTAACGGGAACGGAAAAGGGGAATGCGTATCTTTCTCTTCAGTATAAACGTGCATGGGAAGATAAGGCGTTAAAAACGGTTATGTATTCCCTCTATGTAAATGCCGATAATACAATAACAGTAATTGATATAGCGGAATAGTATAAAAGGCAATATCTGTTTAGATGTTTTTCTAAATAGTTATTGCCTTTATTTTTTATATGATGTATAATCTATTTAGATGAAATTCTAAATATAGAAGGTGAGAATATGGGATTTGCGGAAACATTCAAGGCTCTGTCTGACCCCGTAAGGCGTGATATACTTGTTATGCTTAAAGATGGAAAAATGACGGCTGGGGATATAGCTGACAGATTTGAACTTACAAATGCTACAGTTTCCTATCATCTGGCGCAGCTTAAAAAGGCCGATATGATCTTTGAAACGAAGGTTAAAAACTATATTTATTATGATGTGAATATTTCTGTTTTTGAAGAGGTAATGCTCTGGATAAAACAATTCAGTAATAGGGGTGATAAAAATGAAAGTGAATAAAAAGCTTATGATTTTAACAACGGCTATCTGCCTTCTGCCTATGTTTTTGGGCATAACTCTTTATGATGCCTTGCCCGACCTTATACCGAGCCAATGGGGGACTTCGGGCGAGATAAGCTCTTATATGAGCAAAAACGGTATGGTGTTTTATATGCCCGTTTTTATGGTTTTCTGTAACCTTGCTGTTCATGCGGCGTTTTATGTGGATCCAAAAAAACAGAATCAGTCAGAAACCCTTAAAAAGATATCGGCATTTATAGTACCCGTTATATCTATGATCTTTATACCGTTATCATTCCTTGCGGGTCTTGGTGTAAATATAAATATTGTACCTATTGCTATGCTTATAGTCGGGGTCTCGTTTATGCTCATAGGTAACTATATGCCTAAATGCAGGCAGAATTATACTATGGGTATAAGGATACCTTGGACGCTTCATTCAGAAGAGAACTGGAACAGGACTCATCGCATGGCAGGCAAGTTATGGACTGCGGGAGGAATAATAATCATAGTGTCAACATGGTTTGATATGCATTTGGCAATTATTCCTGTTATGATAGTAATAGTGGGTATCCCTCTTGTTTATTCATACATGCTTTACAGAAAAGGGGTATAATTTAGCTACCCCCTAACAAGAATACAAAAATTCTGGAAATGCTGATTTTTGCCTATTCCTGTCGGCATTTTGATTGCTTCGCAACCAAAACCGCTTACGCGTCCCTTGCTCGTCGGGTGTAATGGTCAGTTCCCCTTGACGGCCTAAGTCAAAGGACGCCTGCGGGAAACTTCCGCGAATATGCAGAAAATCATCTATTTCAGTTCTTTGTGTTTTCTTATTAGGAAGTAGCTTTACGGAGGTAATCTTATGATAGATATTGCAATAATAGGCGGTGGGCCTGCGGGACTTTCTGCGGCCATAAATGCTGCACAGAGAAATAAAAAGGTAACAGTTTTTGGCAGAGGGATAGAAACCAGTATGCTTTATAAAGCTGAGAAGGTAGATAACTATATAGGTATGCCCGATATTACAGGGAAGAAGATGCTTGAAGACTTTTTAAGCCATGCTGTGAGCAAGGGCGTTGAGATCAAACACAACAAAGTTTATCAGATATTTAAAACAGGTGATTTTTTTACGCTTAATGCAGATAACAATTTTATAGAGGCAAAAAAGGTTATTATTGCATCGGGTATAGAAAAAGGCAAGCCGATGAAGGGTGAAAAAGAGCTTGTGGGCAGAGGGGTAAGCTACTGCGCTACCTGTGATGGTATGCTTTACAGGAATAAGGATGTGGCAATGATAGCTGATAGCGAAAGTGCGGAAGAGGATCTTAAATTCCTTTCCGAAATATGCAGTAAGGTATATTTTATCCCACTTTATAAGTATAAAGGAGCGGCTTATGATAATGTTGAGATCATAAACAAAAAGCCTTTGGGTGTGATAGGTGAAAATGTTGTTAAGGGTCTTTCCTTTGGTGATATGACTATAAGCTGCAAGGGTGTTTTTATTATAAAGGAATCTGTTCCTGTAACATCGCTTATAGATGGTATCGAGCTTGAAAACGGTGCAATAAGGGTAAACAGACAGATGCAGACAAGTGTTGAAGGCATCTATGCTGCAGGAGATTGCACGGGTGCACCCTTCCAGATAAGCAAGGCTGTAGGAGAGGGCCTTGTTGCGGCACTAAACGCAGTTAAGGAGCTTTGATCATATGTATTCGGATAAAAGAAAAACGGAAATATCCTTTATAAATATTTTGCTCTGTCTGCTGGTCATATTTATACACGTTTCAAGCGAACCTGTTACGGTGCTTGATAAAACGGGTCTGGAATATATGCTGGTTGTCATCCCGTGGAAGCTTTCTTCATTTGCTGTTCAGGGCTTTGTGTTTTTAAGCGGACTTAAGCTTTTTGTTTCGGGCGCTGATAAAATAAACTATTCAAAATACTATCTTTCAAAAATAAAGAATATAATCATTCCTTACATTTTATGGGTGATGATATATTATGTATATTTTATGAGAAGAGGGTATTTTGGCTTCAGCATAAGTCAGCTTGCAGAGAATATCCTGCTTGGTAACCTTGTAAGCCATTTTTATTTTATAGTTGTTATAGTTCAGTTTTATTTGCTTGCACCGCTGTGGATAAAGCTTGTAAAGAAAACATCACCGGTTATAACAGTTATTATGGCCCTGATGGTAACGGTTATTTTCGGAAAATATTTTACCCATACGGTAAGTGTTCTGGGCAACGGATATGT
>SVDG01000090.1 GCA_015057875.1 Lachnospiraceae bacterium
AGGCTTTGAAGGTGTGTTCTGAACAACTATCCATTCATCATATTCCTCAACAAGAGGCTTTGCCGTTACAGCATCGGTATTATGATACTGAAGCATAAAGCTTTCCGCATACTTATCCTTATCTGCCTTTACATCTTTGAAAGAAGGCAGTTTTATGTGCTCTCCTACCCTTGATATATCTTTTGTTTTATAAACAGTTCCATTAAGGAAGGTTATCTCGCTTACAGGCAGACCGCTGTCAAGGGCTTCTGCCACTTCAATGATACTTCTTTCACCCATTCCGTACATAAGAAGATCCGCACCACTGTCAAGCAGAATACTTCTTCTCACTTTATTATCCCAGTAATCATAGTGTGAAAGTCGTCTTAAACTTACCTCTATACCACCTATGATTATGGGTGTTTTTTTATAAATTTCTCTTATCTTATTGCAGTAAACTATAGTTGCTCTGTCAGGACGAAGCCCCATCTGTCCTCCCGGAGAGTAATAATCCTTTGTCCTTCTTTTTTTAGCAACACTATAATGGTTTACCATAGAATCTATATTGCCCGCAGAAACAAGGAAGCCAAGTCTCGGCTCACCAAAACGCATAAAATCGTCCTTTTTGTTCCAGTCAGGCTGACCAACAAAGCAAACCTTATAGCCATAGCTTTCAAGGGTACGGCAAATTATTGCAGCACCAAAAGACGGATGATCCACATAAGCATCTCCGCATATATATACAAAGTCAGGCCTATCCCAGCCGCGTTCTTTCATTTCTTCAATCGTTATCGGTAAAAAAGCCATTTCAATCAGTCCTTATTCCCATTTCAAATAACTCGGATATTTGTTTTTAAGCCTTCCATTAACAAGCTTTGCCCAGCCAAGAGGATGATCCTCCATACAAACCAGACACCATCCGTTATCGTCAAGGTCGCAATCTATAGTTTCACCTTTAAGATATTTTATAACATCTATACTGTCTGCCGCAAGGGAGAAAGAAAGCTTTGCTTCATCTTTTTTAAGTGCCGCCGCAAGGGCAAAGGACGGCTCAAATCTGTCCTTTTTAAAATCTCCCAGATGCCAGCCGCTTCTTGCTACCCTGATACCTTTCATCTCCGGCAAGCCTTCGGGACATAAAAACAGACTGTCCTTATGCATATAAAAATCGCCGTTAAATTTTGTATCAAGGTTTTCTTTGCAGAATCTTTCAAATACTGCTATCCTTTTATCCTTTTCAACATAAGGCACAACAGGTCTTTCAAAGTTTTCTCCGTCTTTTCTTCTTAACAGGCAGAGGAAATGTCCTTCCCCGTTTATTCTATGGGGCCAAAGACGTGCCGCACCCTTAAGGCTTTCCCTTCCGTTTTCTATCGTTTCGGGTAAACCTTCCGCAAAACCGTTCGTTTTGGGTATTTCAATGACCTCAAAATCTTCGTGCGTATCAAGGAAATCATTTATTGTTTTTTCGTTTTCAACAGGTGCAAAAGTACATGTGGAATAAAGCAGATAGCCACCCCTTTTAAGCATTATGGCACAGCTATCAAGTATGCTTTTCTGTGCTTTTACACAGAAATCTATTTTTTCATCGTCCCAGCTTTTTATCGTATCTGGCTCCTTGCGAAACATCCCCTCTCCTGAGCATGGAGCATCAACAAGTATCTTATCGAAAAATCCGGGGAATTTTTTTGATATCTTTTCAGGCGAATCACTTAAGGTAACATTGTTTTTAACACCAAAAAGCTCGATGTTTTTAACGAGGGCACCCGCCCTTGACGGACTTATATCATTTGTAACAAGTATACCCGTTCCGTTAAGTTTTGCCGCAAGCTGTGTGGATTTTCCTCCCGGTGCCGCACATATATCAAGCACCCTATCCCCCTCGCAAATGGGCAGGATATCTCCCGGTGCCATAGCACTGGGTTCCTGCAGATAATAAAGCCCGGCATAATAGCACGGGTGTTTTGCAGGTCTTTTTTCTCCGTTATAGTAATATCCCGTTTCACACCACGCCACTTTATCCATTACAAAATCCGTAATGTCTTTCACCTCATCTGCCGTAGTTTTAAGGGTATTTATCCTAAGGCCGTATTTTCTCTCGTCCTCAAAGCTATCTATATAGGCCTGATACTCGTCCCCGAGAAGAGCCTTCATATTATCCAGAAATTTTTCAGGTAAATTCATATTTATATCTCCATCGAATATATTTAACTACGTATAATCTATACTATTTAAAAAAACTTTACAAGATAAAAATGCTGTCTTTACAAACGGGCAAAAGGGTTGTAATATATCCATTGAAAATGAGAGGAGGTCAAAAAATGGGAAAACAGATCTGGAAGCCCGGCACAGTTTTATACCCTGTCCCTGCGGTCATGGTAAGCTGCGGAGATTTAGATGGCGAAAAAAACATAATAACTATAGCATGGACAGGCATTGTAAACTCTGACCCGGCTATGACATACATTTCGGTAAGGCCTGAACGTCATTCTTTCAATATGATAAAAAAATCAGGTGAATTTGTAATAAACCTTACCAACAAAAAGCTTGTGCGTGCCTGCGATTACTGCGGTGTTGTTTCAGGCAGGGATAAAGACAAGTTCAAGGAAATGGGGCTCACTCCCTTTAAAAGCAGCGTTGTAAGTGCTCCCTCCATTTATGAAAGCCCGGTAAACATTGAATGTAAGGTCGAGGACATAATCCCCCTTGGAACACATCATATGTTCCTTGCAAAAATAGTTTCGGTAAGTGTTAGCGATGAATACTTTGACGAAACAGGAAAATTTAATTTCAATGACAGCGAGCCTGTATGCTATTCCCACGGATGCTACTATTCCATAGGAGAATATCTTGGCAAATTTGGCTATTCCATACAGAAAAACAAACCTAAAAGAAACAAAAAGAAGTAATAAAAGAAACAAAAGGAGTTTTACTTATGGTACAGATAACAGAAGTTTCTATAATCAGCATTTTTAAAAGCGATGACTGCTGGTCTATTGAAGGCGACATTATCTTTGAAGACGATTTAGAAAGTGCATTTGAAGCTACATATCTTTATGATGAGGACGAGATAGAAGAGCTTTCACTTGAGCTTGACATAGATGGATATGATGTGCGTGCTCTTTATCAGATGATAAAGGATGCGGCAGAAGATTTTGAAGAATAAATAAAAGCTATCCGAAAGGATAGCTTTTTATTTTATCTTTAAAGGTTTAAAATCAAGATAATCCGCGCTCACAAGCCTGTAGTTTACTCCATTGACCTCTCCCTTTATTCCTGTAGGGAAAGAATATTTCCCGTGCAGATGTCCGTATATAACCTCTTTTATACCGTACTGTTCAAATATTTCGGTAAACCCGGAGGTTTCCTTTTTATCGTTTGCAGGCGGATAATGCATCATACATATTATATCCTTATAGCCCGCCCTTACAGCCCCATCAAGGGATAGCTTAAGCCTTATAAGCTCACGGTTATATATCTTCTCATCGTGCTTTGTAAAAGCCGTATCGTTGGGACATACCCATCCCCTTGAGCCGCATATAGCCGTATCACCGTAATTAAAAAATGTATTTTTAACAAATGTCATGGTTTCAAACATTTTGTTAAGCTTTGAAACAGATGTCCACCAATAATCGTGGTTTCCGCTCATAAGTACTTTTTTACCCGGAAGAGAATCTATGAATTCAAGATCAGGTATAGCCTCATCAAGGCTCATCCCCCAGGATATATCGCCGGGGATAAGAACCATATCCTCTTCCTTTATCATTTCTTTCCAGTTTTTTTCTATCTTTTCCGTATGCCCTGCCCAGTTATCACCGAAAATATCCATCGGCTTGTTCATAACTGCACTCAGGTGCAGATCACTTATCGCAAAAAGGCTCATTTCTCATCCGCCTCTATTTTTTCAAGCAAGGCTTCAAGCTCGCGGTTGAAGTTTTCCATTTTGAAAACATCTCCGCCTTCCATAGCCTTCATATATTCGTTATCTATATTTCCGATATCAGTCACCTTATCAGATGCATATATCTTTTTAAGGTTTTCTATAATGCTTAATGTGAGACGGTCACGTCTTTCGTTTATCCTCTGTGCCTGCATTATATCTTCTCGGATAGTGTTCATTTCTTTATCCAGCCAGAAAGCAGCCTCTGCACTTCTTACAAGTCTTTCCTGGAGCTCCTCGGGAAGCTTTCTGTTATATTTGTATTTAAGGGAATGCTCTGCTGTAGCCCAGAAGTTCATAGCTAAAGTCCTTATCTGTATTTCAGCAAGTATCTCTCTGTAGCCCCTTGATGTCATAAGAGTGTAGGCTATTATCATATGGTAGCTTCTGTATCCGCTGGGCTTTGTGTTCGTAATATAATCCTTTTCCTCTATGACCCTTAAATCGATACCATCTCTTGACTTGATTATTTCAACGATCTTTTCGATATCATCAACAAACTGACAAAGAATCCTTACCCCTGCGATATCCTCAATAAGTTCCTCTATCATATCGTCAGGTATATTTTTTCTTTCTGCCTTTTCAAGTATGCTATAGCTTTTTTTAACTCTTCCCTTTACAGATTCAATGGGCGAATAAAGTCCGCGCAGCTTATATTCATCTATTATAGACTGAAACTTAAGCACAAGCTCGTTAACAGCCTGCTGGTACGGAAACAAGAATTCTTCCCAGTTGAGGATTTTTGACATTTAAATTCTCTCCCTTTTATCAGCAAACGTAGTCATACCAATCCCACTGCGCGTTCATTATTGCTTCTATATCATCAAAGTTTATATCTTCATTAAGGGCAAAAAACACCTCAAAATCGTGATAGGTTTCCTCGTCTATGACCGCAATGCCGTTAAGGATATATCCGTCCTCTTCCTTGGTTATAAACTCACCTCTTACAAGCACGTTATCATCTTCTATAAAAATAACGTTTATTTCTCTTCTTTTATCTTCCTCTGTAAAAATATACTTCAAGCCGTATCCCCGCCTTTCATCATATCTATTAAAATGATAACATTTGACAACTAATTATTCAACATCTTTAACTTTTTATTTATTATATCTGAAAAAAGTGTTATACTTCATTTATCTTGTGACAAAAGCGGAGGCCTTTATGAATTATATAGTTTTTGACCTTGAATTTAATCAGCCTTTTAATTTCAAAACAGGTACAAAAACCTATCTTAACCCCAAATGTCCCTTTGAGATAATACAGATAGGTGCAGTAAAACTTAATGATGATTTTGAAATAACAGATTCCTTCAACGGACTTATTAGGCCATCCATTTATAAAAGGATACATCCGTATGTTGAAAAAATAACAGGCTTTGATATGTCAACATTCAAAGACTCCCCGGGATTTGCTGAAGTTTATGAAAAATTCCTTGATTTTATGGGCGATAAAGAAGAAAACATACTCTGCACATGGGGCTTTGACGATATAAAATCCCTATTCAGAAATATACTTTTTTATAAGATAGACACAGATTCTATATCTCATAAATGTATAAACGTGCAAAGCTATGCAACGACTTTCCTGCACAACGAGCCCGGAAAGAGCATAGGCCTTAAAAATGCCGTTATCCAGCTTGATATACCCGCATCCACAAATTTCCATAACGCCCTTAATGATGCGGAATATACTGCAAAGATATTTAAAATAGTGCGTCCGGAAAACATGGAATTTAAAA
>SVDG01000091.1 GCA_015057875.1 Lachnospiraceae bacterium
CTTGTTTTTTTAAAAGAACAAAATTAACCATTTAATTGTAGGTATAGTTATTGAACAGGAAGATTTTATGAATTATAATATTAAATTAGGAGAACTATAATTATTACAAAAATTATTTAAAATAAATATAGAAAGGAAAGATACAATGTTCAATAAAAAAACAGTAGACGATATCGATGTAAGAGGTAAACGCGTGCTTTTAAGATGCGATTTTAACGTGCCCATTTCAGACGGTATAATCAAAGACGAAAACAGAATCATAGCATCTATTCCTACGATCGAAAAGCTTTACAAAAGCGGTGCTAAGCTTATTTTATGTTCACACATGGGCAAACCCAAAGGAGAAATTAAACCCGAGCTTTCACTTGCCCCTGTAGCAAAAAGACTTTCAAAAGTGCTTGGCAAAGAGGTGCTTTTTGCAAAGGATGACTGCGTAGTTGGCGAAAATGCAAAGAAAGCAGTTGCAGAGATGAAAGAGGGCGAGATCATCCTTCTTGAGAATACTCGTTTCAGAAAAGAAGAAACAAAAAATGATGAGAATTTCTCAAAAGAGCTTGCTTCACTTGCTGATATTTATGTTAATGATGCTTTTGGCTCAGCACACAGGGCTCATTGCTCAACAGTTGGTGTAACACAGTTTGTTGAGGAAAGTGCTGTTGGCTACCTTATGGAAAAAGAGATCCGTTTCCTTGGAAATGCTGTTGAAAACGCAGAGCGTCCTTTTACAGCTATCCTTGGCGGTGCAAAGGTTTCAGATAAAATTAACGTTATCAATAACCTTCTTGAAAAAGTTGATACTCTCATCATTGGTGGTGGTATGGCTTATACATTTATTGCTGCCAAAGGCGGCGAAATCGGTAACTCTCTTCTTGAAGAGGACAAAATCGATTACGCTAAAGAGATGTTTGAAAAAGCAGAGAAAAAGGGCGTTAAGCTCCTTATCCCTGTTGATACAGTAGCGGCTGCTGATTTCAGCAATGACGCAGAAAGCAAAGTAGTTGATTCTATGAGCATTCCTGATGATTGGGAAGGTCTTGATATCGGACCTAAAACAAGAGAGCTTTTTGCTGAAGAGATCGTTAAATCAAAAACAGTTATTTGGAACGGACCTATGGGCGTTTTCGAGTTTGAAAACTTTGCTCACGGAACAAAAGCTATAGCAGAGGCTATGGTTAAGGTTGACGGAGTAACTGTTATCGGCGGCGGTGACAGTGCTGCAGCTGTTAACGTTCTTGGTTACGGCGGAAAGATGAGCCATATCTCAACAGGTGGCGGTGCTTCTTTAGAGTTCCTTGAAGGTAAAATACTTCCCGGTGTTGCTGCTGTTGATAAAGGCTTCAGAAGAAGAGTTAAACTTGTTGCAGGCAACTGGAAAATGAACAAAACTCCCAAAGAGGCGGTTGAGTTTGTAAACAGCATGAAATATAAAGTTAATAACGGAAAGAGCAAAACAGTATTCTGTGTTCCTGCAATAGACCTTGTTCCTGTTGCAGAGGCTATCGAAGGCTCAAAAATCTGTCTTGGTGCACAGAATATGCACTTTGAGGATAACGGCTCTTACACAGGAGAAACATCAGCGGCTATGCTTAAAGAGGTTGGTGTTAAATATGTTATCATCGGCCATTCAGAAAGACGTGAATATTTCGGCGAAACAGATTATACAGTAAACAAAAAAATCAAACAGGCTGTTAAAAATGATATTATCCCTATCGTTTGCTGTGGCGAAACACTTGCACAGAGAGAAGCGGGAGAAACTATTTCTGTTGTTACAACCCAGGTTAAGGCAGCCCTTGAAGATTTAGTTGAAGAAACTGCTATCAAGCTTGTGTTTGCTTATGAGCCTATCTGGGCTATCGGCACAGGTAAAACAGCAACTGCTGAACAGGCTGAAGAGGTTTGTGCTGCTATCAGACAGGTTATCGTTGAAAAATATGGTCATGATGCAGCAGAAGAGGTTTACATCCTTTATGGTGGAAGCGTAAACGGCGCAAATGCAGGGGAAATATTCAATATGCCTAATATCGATGGTGGCCTTGTTGGTGCTGTAAGCTTAACTGATGAGTTTGAGAAGGTTGTAAATTACTGATTGGAGAAACAATGAAAAAAACAACAGTTTTAATGATATTGGACGGTTTTGGCATTTCCGAAAGAACTGACGGAAATGCCATTGCCGAGGCAAATACACCTCATATCCATGAAATTATTAAAAAGTATCCTTGTAAAAAAGGTTATGCAAGCGGTCTTGATGTAGGCCTTCCTGCAGGACAGATGGGTAATTCTGAGGTTGGTCACCTTAATATAGGTGCAGGTAGGATCGTATATCAGGAATATACAAGGATCTCAAAAGATATCGAGGATGGCGGATTTTTCAAAAATGAGGCAATTCTTAAGGCTATAGAAAATGCTAAAGTAAACAATACAGCTGTTCACATTTACGGACTTATGTCTGACGGTGGTGTTCACAGCGATATTGCTCATTTATATGCCATACTTAAAATGATGAAAATGAACGGTGTTAAAAATGTCTATATCCATGCCTTTATGGATGGAAGGGATACACCTCCTAAGTCAGGTAAAGACTATCTTCTTTCTTTGGAAGAGGTTATAAGAAAAGAGGGCGTAGGAAAGATAGCATCTGTTATGGGCAGATACTATGCTATGGACAGAGATAACCGTTATGAGAGGATAGAACAGGCTTATAACGCACTTGTATGCGGAAGTGATGTAACAGCAAAAAGTGCGGAGGAAGCTATGCTTGCTTCCTATGAAAACGGCGTAACAGATGAGTTTGTTGTGCCTGTAAATATCGTTGATGAAGAAGGTAAACCCGTTGGCCTTATAAATAACGGGGATAGTATTATTTTCTTCAATTTCAGGCCTGATAGGGCAAGACAGATAACAAGAACATTCTGTGACCCTGGATTTGACGGATTTAATAAGAAAAAAGCAGTTACTAACCTTACTTACGTTTGTTTTACAGACTATGATCCTACTATACCCAACAAGCTCGTTGCTTATGATAAGCAAAGGCTTGATAATACGTTGGGTGAATATATATCTTCATTGGGTCTTAAACAGCTTCGTCTTGCGGAGACTGAAAAGTATGCTCACGTTACTTTCTTTTTTAACGGCGGCATAGAAGAGCCAAATAAAAATGAAGACAGGATACTTATACCATCACCAAAGGTTGCTACATACGACCTTAAGCCGGAAATGAGTGCACATGAGGTTACTGATTCACTTTTAAAAAGCATCAGAAGCCATGAGTATGACCTTATAATCATTAACTATGCTAACAGTGATATGGACATACAGGCATAATGAATGCGGCAAAGGCTGCTGTTGAATGCGTTGATAAGTGTGTCGGCGAAGTAGTTAAATGCGTGGTTGAAGAGGGTGCACAGATGTTTTTATGTGCCGACCACGGAAACAGCGACCAGATGATAGACTATGAAACAGGTGAGCCTTTTACAGCTCATACAACCAACCCTGTACCGTTTATACTTATAAACTATACAGATGGTATTGGGCTTAAGGATAACGGCAAGCTTGCGGATATAGCACCCACGTTGCTTGAAATGATGGGAATTAAGAAGCCTGAGGAAATGACAGGAGAAAGCCTGCTTACGCAGATGTAACACATTAAGGAGGATTTATTTTATGAAGGGCTACATTGAGATTTTAGATGTTTATGCAAGAGAGATACTTGACTCAAGAGGAAATCCTACAGTTGAGGTTGAGGTAATGGTTGAGGGTGGCATTATGGGCCGTGCAGCTGTTCCTTCAGGTGCATCAACAGGTGCTTTTGAGGCAGTTGAACTCAGAGATGGAGCAGACAGATATTTAGGTAATGGTGTTCAGGATGCAGTTGATAATGTAAATGATATCATCGCTGAAGAAATTATCGGTATGAATGCACTTGATCAGGTAGCTATCGATAAAACTATGATAGAGCTTGACGGAACACCTAACAAAGCTAAGCTTGGTGCAAATGCTATTTTAGGCGTTTCTATGGCTGTTGCAAGAGCTGCGGCAGAAGCACTTGATATGCCTTTATATCAGTATCTTGGCGGTTTTAACGCAAAGAGAATGCCTGTACCTATGATGAACATTATGAATGGCGGAAAACACGCTGACAATACAGTAGACCTTCAGGAATTTATGATAATGCCTGTTGGCGCAGAAAACTTCAAAGAAGCATTAAGAATGTGCTCAGAAGTTTACCACAATCTTAAAAAGGTTATCAAATCAAAAGGACTTTCAACAGCAGTAGGTGATGAGGGTGGATTTGCTCCTGACCTTCCTACAGCTGATGCAGTTATCGACCTCATCAAAGAGGGTGTTGAAAAAGCAGGTTACAAGTGGGGCGAGGATATCAAGATCGCTCTTGACCCTGCAACAACAGAGCTTTACGGCGAAGACGGTAAATATCACTTCCCCGGCGAAAGCCAGATGGCAGGTAAAGAGATCGTAAGAACATCTGATGAAATGATCGAGTACTGGAAAGCACTTGTTGCTAAATATCCTATCATATCTATCGAAGATGGTCTTGCTGAAGAGGACTGGGAAGGTTGGCAGAAGCTTACAAAAGAGCTTGGAGATAAAGTTCAGCTTGTTGGTGATGACCTCTTTGTTACAAATACAGAAAGACTTAAAAAAGGTATCGAACTTAAAGCAGGTAACGCTATCCTTATCAAGGTTAACCAGATCGGTACATTAACAGAAACTTTCAATGCTATCGAGCTTGCTAACAGAAACAAGATGACAGCAGTTGTAAGCCACCGTTCAGGTGAAACAGAAGACAGCACTATTGCTGATATCGTAGTAGCTGTTAATGCGGGCCAGATCAAAACAGGTGCTCCTGCAAGAAGTGACAGGGTTGCTAAATATAACCAGCTCCTTCGTATTGAGGAAGAACTTGACGAGGTTGCTGAATACCCCGGCTTAGATGCATTCTTTAACTTAAGATAATTTGAATTTTTAAAGGCTGACCTTAAATGGACAGCCTTTTTAATTATATTTTTAAAGTTTTAATAGAGAAATAAAAAAGGTACGGTGGGTTAAGCCGTACCTTAAAAATCATTTTTAATTAAGCCATTTTGTTAACAAGTCTTGTTAAAGAAGATTTTTTTCTTGCACAAGAGTTCTTTGTTAATGTGCCTTTAGCGTATGCTCTGTCAATAGCTGAGATAGCACCAACTAAAGCTGCCTGAGCTGCTGCTTTGTCGTTAGCATCTACAGCAACAACTACTTTCTTAATAGCTGTTTTTGTTGCTGATTTGATCATTTTATTTCTTAATGTTTTTTTAGAAATAACTTTAATTCTTTTTTTTGCAGATTTGATATTTGCCACGTTACGTTTCCTCCTAAATAGATTTCCGACTTTTTTTAATATTATGCATTTGGGAATATCGCTTAATATTTTTAACCTCAGACACTGGGAGTTAATACTCCTATGGTTAAATCAACACCATATATTGTACTCTAAAAAAATTTATAAGTCAATGAATA